>JBHGAT010000461.1:0-1608 GCA_041946645.1 Candidatus Velamenicoccus archaeovorus
GGGCGTTGCGGAGCGGCCTGGACCTGCGGGGAACGCTGCGCGAGGTGCGCCGATCCGGCGCGGCGTTCGTGCCGGACGCGCTCGACGAGCGGTTCCAGCGGCGGCTCCGGCGCGAGGTCGACGCCGGCCCGTTCCGCTCGATGCGCGGGTCGTTCGGGAAGGTCCGGATGGAGATCGACGGCTACGACGTCCCCGCCCCGATGGACGGCTTCCCACTGATGCGCGAGCTGGCGGACGAGCTCGGCGCGCGGGTCCGCACGGCGGGGCGAGGGATCCGCGGCCTGGCCACCTGGGTCCCGAACGAGATCGGCGTGACGCGGTACGGACCGGGCTCGCTCGGGATCACGCCGCACCTGGACGGCAGGTGGTACCGGCGGCTGGTGGCCGTGGTGACGATCTACGGCCGAGCGCGGTTCGCCATCACCGGTGACCGCGAGGGCCCGGTCCTGACCGAGTGGCACCCGGGCCCCGGCGACCTGGTGCTGATGCGCGGCCCGGGTCTCGGCGGCGTCCGCGACGGCCGACCGTTCCACCTGGCCGAGGGGCCGACGCGGGGCGTGCGGTGCTCGCTGGGTATCCGGATGGCCGTCGGCGGTCCGGCCTGAGGGTCGCCGGGCAGGAGCCCGGTGGGTGTCGCTCCCCGGCCGGAACGGCTAGCGTGCCGCAGGTGGCATCGAGCCTCCTGTCGCGTCGATCCGTCGCCGGGATCACGGGGCTGCTGCTCCTGGTGGTGCCCGCCTGCACCGGGCGCGCGAGCCCGGGACCCGTGCGGACCTCCGGAGGAGCGCCTCCCGCCTCCACCGCCGGTCCGGCCTCCCCGTCGGGCTCGCCCACGTCCTCGCCCACGCCCTCGACCGCCGACGCGGTCCGGGTCCGAGCGCCCAGCACCGGATCGCTCCTGCTCCGGGGGTCGTATCCCCGGACGCCCTCCAGGTGCGTCCGCCACGAGCAGCCCAGGCTGCTCGCCCGGTACCCCGGGACGCTCGCGGTCGCGCGCTCGGACGACGGGACGCTCTCGCTCACGGTGACGCTGCCGTTCGAGCGCTACCTCGAGGGCATCGCCGAGGTCCCGCCGTCGTGGCCGATGGCCGCGCTCGAGGCGCAGGCCATCGCGGCCCGGAGCTACGCGCTGGCCAGCACGGGGTGGAGCGGCGCGGAGGGCCAGACGCTGGAGAGGCCGATCTGCGCGACCACGTCGTGCCAGGTCTACGCGGGGATCCCGGTGCCGCCCGAGCCGGGCGTCGCGCGCTGGTACCGGGCGGTCCGGCAGACCGCCGGCGAGGTGCTGCTGTACCAGGGCCGGCCGGCGCAGACCGTGTACTTCTCGACGTCGAACGGACGGACCTACGGCAACGACCAGGTCTGGGGCAGCGCGCCGCTGCCGTACCTGCGTTCGGTGCCCGAGCACGACGACGGCGCCTCGCCCACGTCGCACTGGCGCGTCCGTCTGCCCTTCCCCGACCTGGCGCGGTTCTTACGGACCGCGGGCGAGTGGCCCAAGGATCGGGCGATCACCGGCGTGCGTCTCGAGGGCTCGAGCGTGGTGGTCTCGGGCCCGGGGACGTCGCGCTCGATCGACGTCGGCACGTTCCGATCGGCGGTCGACAC
>JBHGAT010000462.1:0-1607 GCA_041946645.1 Candidatus Velamenicoccus archaeovorus
GTTGCCGGACCTCACGGACGTCGCGCACGAGGGGCAGGACGGCTCTCTGTAGGGTGGGAGCCCTACGCTCTGTAGGGACCGAGCCCTACGGAGGATTTCCTTCCTTCGCCCCCCGGTGCTATCGTCCGCGGTGTCTGCCGGGACGCCGGCAGGCGATGGGTGTGCCGGAATCGGCGCCCACGCTACGGACGGGGCGCCACAACGGCTGTCGCGACACGGCTACCCCTTGGCCGAACCGAGGGCGGACCTGCTGAGGGGAGGTACAGGGGCCCGACGGGGCAGGATGCCGCGGGGTCGTACCCGGCGACAGGTCTCCCGATCGCCCGTGAGGGCGAGCCCGTAGCCGGGGGATGAGGGGAACCGATCCCTCCACCCGATGCGAGGGGAGGGGCCTTCCGGGGTCCCTCCCCTCTCGCTCGAGGCAGCGGGCGTCCCGCGCGATCCCGGGCGGGGTGGTGCCGGTCAGCCGCTCGGTTCGCGTTCGGCGATCCAGACCATGCGGCGGCCGACCTCGAGCGGGGCCTCCACGTCCGAGGTCTCGACCCGGTCGAGCCGGAACCCCAGGCGCCTGGGGATCGCCGCGCTCCGGACGTTCGCCTGGTCGCAGTGGATCTCGACCCGCGTGACGCCGTCGAGCGCGAGCGCCGCCCCGGTCAGCAGCCGGGCCGCCTCGGTGGCGATCCCCCGCCCGACGTGGCGGACGTCGACCCAGTAGCCGATCTCGAGCCCCCCGTCCCCCACCCTGGGCATCAGGCCGCAGCCGCCCACGTAGCGGCCGTCCTCCGAGAGCGTGATCGCGTAGTCCGCGTTGGCGTGGCCGCCGAAGCGCTCGGCGGCCGGGCCCAGGTACTCGAGCACCGATCGGTCCGTCGGCGGCTCCTTCGCCCAGGGCATCCATCCGTGCAGGTGCTCGAAGCTGGCGGCGATCGCTTCCTTCAGCGCCTCGGCGTCGGAGAGCCGGTACCGGCGCAGCCTGACCGGTCCGCCGGCCAGCTCCTCCGGGGGCTCGAACCACATGGGCGCATCGTACCCGGGGACCCGAACACGCCGGATCGGCCGGTTCAGGACGAGCGACCGACGATGCGGAACCCAGGGAACGTCTCGGCGCGGACGGCCCCCAGGGCCTTGGCCACCTCGCCCCTGGGCCCCTGCAGGACGAGGTCGCCCGCCCGCAGACCTCGCGAGACGGTGATCAGCGCCCGGATCCCGCTGCTGTCGATGAACTCGAGGCCGTCCAGATCCAGGACCAGGTCGCCACGATCGCTGCAAGCGGGTTCGAGCCGCTCGAGCAGCCGAGCGGTGACCGCCATGTCCAGCTCACCGAGCAGTCGGTACGTTCGGGCGTCCGCGGCCGCCTCGATCGTGAAGGCCAAGGTTCCGCTCCCCCGGTCCGCCCCCCGAGCGTCCGACCTTACCCCCGTCCCGTCCGCCTCGTCGAATCCCGATCCTCCGTCACGACCGCGGAACGCGTCCCGCGGCTGCTCGCGGATGTCGTCGTGGGGCGCGACGATCCCCGCGCCGGTCCAGACCGCCTGGGGACGTCGGATCCGCGGAGGCAAGGAGGGGCCGCCCGTGTGCGGGCGGCCCCTCCGGTTCGGCGTCCGTGA
>JBHGAT010000463.1:0-1602 GCA_041946645.1 Candidatus Velamenicoccus archaeovorus
GCTCGGGTGGCTGCGCTCCGGCGGCTGGCTGTTGATCGAGGTCAGCCCCGACCGAGCCCGATCCGTGGCCGCGGTCCTGCGGCGGAACGGCTTCCGGGAGGTCCGGAGCACCAAGGGCGGGGACCTCCAGGTCACGAGGGTGGTCGTCGGGAGGCGCTGAGACGGGGCGGACGACCGCTCCGTCCGGCAGCTGGCGCTCGCCGATCGGGTCCGACCGGGTCGCTCGGGCCGGGCTCGTGCTGTCCGAGCCGTGGATCACCCTCGAGGGCTGGTACCGGCTCGAGCTCCGTCCCCGCGCGGGCGGCCGCACCCGGAGGGACCGCTCGCCGCCGGCCGGTCCCGGACGGAGGGACCCGCGTCCCGCCCCGGACGGGACGAAGGACCCGGGCGCGTGGCCCGGCCGATGGGACGATGGCACGCGAGCCGGCCGCGGGGGCCGCTCGGTCGTCGCACGGAGGGTTCCGGACCATGTCGAAGGCCCCGACCACCAAGCAGGAGCGCAAGCGAGCGGCGTACCAAGCTCGTCAGGCCGCACGACGCCGGGACCGGCAACGCCGGGTGCTGCGGATGGCCCTCGTGGGGCTGGGCGCCGTGGCGGTGATCGCGGTCGTGGTCGTCGTGCTCTTGAGCGGGGGCGGGAACGGCGGCGGGCCCGGTGTCCTGCCCTCGAAGGCCGGCACGATCCAGGCCGGCCCCGCCCGGACGGGGATGTTCGCGCGGGGCGACACCGTCCCGGCCTTCTCGGCCCCCGGGTTCCGGATGGCCCCGGACGCCGACGGCAACCTCTCGGTGGACCGGCAGCGGATCGAGTGGGCACCGGGCACGCCCACGGTGCTGTCGATCTGGGCGCCCTGGTGCCCCCACTGCCAGGTCGAGCTCCCGAAGCTCGCCCGGGTCATGGAGGACTACCCGAGCGTGGACCTGGTGACGGTCGTGACCTCCTTCGATGCGAAGACCGACCCCACACCGGACGGCTACCTCGCCGACCACGGCCTCACCTTCCCGGTCGCCGTGGACGACGCGGACGGGACGCTGGCCACGATGTTCGGCATCGATGCCTTCCCCACCGTGTACTTCGTGAACGCGGACGGCACCGTGGCCCAGGCGGCGACCGGCGAGATCGCCGAGTCCACGCTCCGCTCGACGATCGACTCGCTCTCCTGACGCCTCGAGCGATCGCCTGACGGCCCGGCGTGAACCCGACCGGCCGGGTGACGCTCCCCACGCGGCCGGGGTGCTGGACGCCACCTTGCAGGAAGCGCTTGCGGGCCCCAAGATGCGTCACGCGATGAGGAGGCCGCTCGGATCCATCCGCCGCTCGGTCGCGATCGGGGCGATCGCCGGCGCCGCCCTGCTGCTGCCGCGCCCCGCCGGCGCGGTCGGGGAGGGGCCCCGCGTGACCGGGTCGGTCTCGGGTCGGCTCGCGGCCGGCGGGTCCGTCACGCTCGAGGTCGACGCTCTCCAGGTGGGCGGGTGGCAGGGACTGGACGAGATCGAGGTGGACCTGCTGATCGATGGGGCCGTGGCCGATCGGCTGGTCTTCGACATCGGCAACAACATCCTGACCATCAACACGCAGGACCTGGTGGTCGGGACCGGGGC
>JBHGAT010000464.1:0-1598 GCA_041946645.1 Candidatus Velamenicoccus archaeovorus
TGGGACATGTACTCGGCGTGGGCCGTGGGGACGCCGCCGCGCGGGCCCAAGTACTGGCCACGCGAGATCGAGCGACGCCGGAAGATCCTGGACACGCTCTCGGCTTGGTCGCCGCCGAAGGCCCTCGGCCAGCCGCCCGAGGTCGTCACCGAGCCCTTCACCATCATGCTCTGGGGCATCACGACGGACTCCGTGAACATGTGGCTCGGCGCTGGGGACGGCAGCGACGGCGAGGAGACCGCGCTCCACGGGTTCGCGGCCTCGCCGGGCGTCGCGGAGGGCCCGGCGAGGGTGATCTTCACCGCCGACGAGATCGGCACCGTCCAGCCGGGCGAGATCCTCGTCGCGCCGATCACCGCGCCTGCGTGGGCCCCGATCTTCGGAACGATCACGGCGACCGTGACGGACATCGGCGGGATGATGTCCCACGCCGCGATCGTTTGCCGCGAGTACGGGCTGCCGGCAGTGACCGGCACCGCCTTCGCCACCCGTGACATCAAGACCGGCCAGCGGATCCGTGTGGACGGGACCAACGGCACGGTCACGATCCTGGGCTGAGGAGAACGACGCATGCTGACCGAGGAGCTGAACGAGACGCTCACCCGCGTGGGACCGGGCACGCCCATGGGTGAGCTCCTGCGCCGCTACTGGTACCCGGTCGCCTTCACTCGCGAGCTGGACGAGTGGCCGGTCAAGCGCGTCCGCCTGCTGTGCGAGGACTTCGCCGTGTGGAAGCAGCCGAACGGCGGCTACGGGATCCTCCAGGAGAGCTGCCCCCACCGGGCCGCGTCGATGGTGTACGGGGTGGTCGAGCCGGAGGGGCTCCGGTGCGGGTACCACGGGTGGCTGTTCGCTCCCGACGGCCGCTGCCTCGAGCAGCCAGCCGAGCCTGAGACCTCGTCGTTCCGGGACAAGATCCGAGCGCAGGCCGGCCACGCCCAGGAGCTCGGAGGGCTGGTCTGGGCATACATCGGGCCCGAGCCGGCGCCCGAGCTACCCAGGTTCGACGTCTACGTGATGGACGGCGTTCGGGACATCGGGCATTCGGTCCTGCCCTGCAACTGGCTCCAGATCATGGAGAACTCGGTCGACCCGCACCACGTCGAGTGGCTGCACGGCCGATACTTCGGCTTCCTGGCCCGGCAGCAGGGGTTCGAGATGCCGTCCGCGTTCACGAAGTCGCACGTGAAGGTCGGGTTCGACCCCTTCGAGTGGGGGATCATCAAGCGCCGGGTGCTCGAGGGCCAGACCGAGGAGGACGACGACTGGAAGGTCGGCCACCCGCTCGTGTTCCCCTACTGTATGCGGGTAGGAGGCAACGGGATCGACCAGATGCAGATCCGCGTGCCGATCGACGACACGCACACCTGGGCGATGTTCTACTCGACCCACAACCCGCCGGGGCTCGACAGCTACCCGGAGCAGCTGTACCCATACGACTACGAGTACCAGTGGCTCGACGAGCACGGGAACCACATCGTCGACTACATCGAGGGTCAGGACGTGATGGCCTGGGTCACGCAGGGAGCGGTCACCGATCGCACCGCCGAGCACATCGGCAAGTCGGACATCGGGGTGACGATGCTCCGCCGGATGTT
>JBHGAT010000465.1:0-1597 GCA_041946645.1 Candidatus Velamenicoccus archaeovorus
CGACCGCCCCCACGACCAGCGCTCGGCGTCGGCTCCCCTTCACGCGATCGACGCGGGCTCGGATCGCACCGACCCAGGGTACCCGCCGACGCGGGGTGCGGGAAGGGACGCGACCCATCCGTGACACCCGGCTGATGGATCGCTGCGAGGTCCGGGAAGGCGACCGGCCGTCCGAGCGCTACGGGTCCGTGCCGCGCGGCGAGGACCGGCCGGCGGCGTCCTGGGACGGACGGGTCGCCGCCCGGACACCGCGGAGACGCCCCGCCATCACGACCCCCGCCACCACCAGCGCGACGCACAGGTACTGCGCACCGGTGAGCCCGAGCACGGTGCGGTCGTAGGCGCGGAGGAAGTCGGTGAGGAACCGCTGGACCCCGTACCAGACCAGGAACGTGACCGTCAGCCACCCCGGACGGACCCCACGCGCCCGCAGCCAGAACAGGAGCGCGATCAGCGGGAGGAGGAGGAGCAGCTCGTACAGCGCGGTGTTGTGGATGTGAGCCCCGATCGGGAGAGGGCCCTCCCGGGTGATCCCTCCCAGGTAGTGCACGGCCAGCGGGAACGAGGTCGTCCCGCCGAGGTGCTCCCCCACGGCGTAGCAGCCGACCCGCCCGATCGCGAGCCCCGGCGCCAGGCCCAGCACGACGCCGTCCGCGACCACGCCCCCGGGTACGTCACGGTGCCGACGCAGCCACCACAGGACGATGGCCACCGCGGCCAGGAAGCCTCCGGCGAACTCCAGCCCTCCCTCCCACACCGCGACGACCGCCCAGGGCCGCGACGCGTAGTCGCCCACGTGCGTCAGCACGAACAGCAGCCTGGCGCCGACGAACCCGGCCACGAGGACCCACCAGGCCAGGGCACCCAGGCGGTCGGGGTCGAGCCCGTGCCTCCTGCCGTCCCGGACGAAGACGATCGCCCCCGCGAGCATGCCGAGCCCAACGAACACACCGAACGTGCGCAGGGTCAGCGGGCCCAGATCGAACGTGGGGAAGGTCCGGTACGGGATCACGGGCGGGTGGAGCGAGCGGTCACGGACCCCATGCTACGGATGCACGCCGGGAGCGACGGAACCCGCTAGGATGCCGTGGTGCCGCCGGACGCAACCGCGCGGCCTGCCCGAGCATGAGGACCCGATGATCCGCCCCACCGCCCGCCCCGTCCCGGCACGAACGGCCCACCCGCTCCGCGGGGCGGCGCCCGCGCTGGTGGTCGCGACCCTCGTCGTCGCGGCGTCCCTGCTCCTGCCGGCCGCGGCCCGCGCCGCTCCGGGCGGCGGCCAGTTCGTGATCCGATGCCCGCACTCGCACGCCAACATGGACGACCCGATCGTGTTCCCGGGCAAGCCGGGGGCGTCCCACCTCCACGACTACTACGGGAACCGGAGCGTGAACGCGTTCTCCACGATGAGCTCGATGCTGGTCGCCGACACGACCTGCCGCGTCCCCAGCGACACGGCAGGCTACTGGGTGCCCGCGCTGTACGTGAACGGCCAACGGGTCGTCCCTCCCGTGACGCGCGTCTACTACATCGGGGGCCCCAACGAGGACGTGGAGACCTTCCCGCCGGGGCTCGAGATGATCGGCGGCAACAAGCT
>JBHGAT010000466.1:0-1594 GCA_041946645.1 Candidatus Velamenicoccus archaeovorus
CCCGTCTCATCGACGGCATCTCCCTGAGCGGCCTCCGGTGCCGGGATGGAGGTCGTCGGGAGCACGAGGAGGTCGATGTCCTCGATCGCCTGGCGCATCTGGCGCTCGAGCACCGCCAATCCAGCGGTCGCCTCTCGGAGCTCCTCGGGGGTGATGGACCCTGCCCGCTCCAGGATCGAGCGGATGTCGCTGCCGTACCGGTCCTCGAGGGCCGGGTACCATCCCCGATCCCGGTGAACCGACAGGAAGTCGTGCATCACGACCACCGATCGCGGACCGTCCCACGCCTTCAGCGGAGGCACCTGGAGACGCCGAACCGAGGCACCCGCCCGGGACAGCTCGGCGCATGCATCCTCGAGCGCTTGGAGCACATCCCGATCCGCCTCATCCAGCGCGTCGTCACCGACCACGCCGATCCGCATCCCGCTCGAGCTCGGATCCAGCTCGTAGGGCTCCCCCGTCATGGCCTCGAGCAAGACGCGGAGGTCCTCGGCGGACCTGGCCATGGGACCGCACGTGTCCATCCGTGACGAGAACGGGATCGTGCCCTCGGTCGGGACCTCGCCCACGAGAGGACGGAGCCCCGAGATGCCGCAGAGGGCGGCCGGAACGCGGATCGATCCACCCGTATCGGTCCCCAGGGCGGCAACGCACTCCCCCGCCGCGACCGCCGCGGCCGATCCTCCGCTGGACCCCCCGGCGATCCGCTCCGGGTCCCAGGGGTTCCTGGTCGGAGGCGTGGTGACCCCGTAGGCGAACTCGTGGGTCTGCGTCTTGCCGAGGATGACCGCCCCCTGCCGCCGGAGACGCTCGATCACCGGGGCATCCCGGGGCGGGGCATCGCCTTCGAGCACCCTCGAGCCGGCCCTGGTGGCGAAGGGCTCGGCGTCGATCAGGTCCTTGATCCCCATGGGGATCCCGTGGAGGGGGCCCCGGACGCGGCCGTGGGCGACCTCCTCGGTGAGGACCCTCGCCTGTGCGAGCGCCCCCTCGCCGTCGATCTCGGCGAATGCCCGGATGACGGGCTCGACCTCCTCGATCCGGTCCAGGCAGGCCTGAACGAGCTCCGTGGGAGACAGGGCACCGTCCGAGATCGCTCGAGCCGCTTCGGTGACGGTCGCCGGGAGCGGCGACGGGCTCACCTGGGTCTCCGTCCCTGCTCCGGGTCGGCGCTCGACGGCGCGGGGACGAGTCTCCACGCGAGCGGCAGGGCCACCGCCGCGATCGCCAGCTTGATCAGGTCTCCCACGACGAACGGGTACAGCCCCAGCTCGAGGGACCGGGCCGCGGCCACGTCCAGGCTCGCGCCGAGCCACGGGAGGGCCACCGCGTAGATGGTGATCTCCCCGATCAGCATCGCCCCGATCGAGCTCCGCAGGGACCGATCCCATCCCCGCCGGGCGAGGAGGCCCACCACGGCGGACGCGACCAGGAACCCCCAGAGGTAGCCGCCGGTCGCGCTGGCCAGGCCCAGGAGGCTCACGCCTCCCTCACCTTGCGCGAAGACGTGGAGGCCCGTCGCTCCGACCGCCAGGAACAACGCCATCGAGAGCGCGCCCCGCACGGGCCCGAGGGACGAACCGATCAGCAGGAC
>JBHGAT010000467.1:0-1592 GCA_041946645.1 Candidatus Velamenicoccus archaeovorus
AACGAGAACAGGTCGAGCTCGCGCCCCAGCTTGCGGTGGTCCCGCCGCTCGGCCTCCTCCAGCCGGTGCAGGTGGTCGCGCAGGTCCTCCTCGGTGGCCCACGCCGTGCCGTAGATCCGGGTGAGCATCTGCCGCTGCTCGTCGCCGCGCCAGTACGCCCCGGCCAGCTTCATCAGCCTGAACGCGCCGATCCGCCCGGTCGAGGGGACGTGGGGGCCCAGGCACAGGTCGGCCCAGCCGTCGTTGCGGTACACCGACACGCGGTCGCCGAGCGCGCCCTCGCTCTCGTCGAGCCCCTCGATGATCTCCCGCTTGTACGGCTGGCCGGCGAACCGCTCGAGGGCGGCGTCGCGGGTCAGCTCCTCGCGCACGAAGGGCTGGTCGGCCGCGACGATCTCGGCCATCCGGCGCTCGATCGCCTCGAGGTCGTCCGCCGCCACCGCGCGCGGCAGCTCGAAGTCGTAGTAGAAGCCGTCCTCGACCGGCGGGCCGATCGCGTACCGCGCCCCGGGGAACAGGTCGCACACGGCCTGCGCCATCACGTGGGCGGCCGAGTGCCGGAGCACGTGCAACCCGTCGGGCTCGTCGGCGGCGACCGGCTCGGCCCGGCCGTCACCCTCGGGGACGAACGACAGGTCGACCAGCCGGCCCTCGAACCGGGCGGCCACCGAGCCCGGCGGCAGCACCGAGCCGATCGGCTCCCCCTCGGGGAGCTCGGTCGGGGTGCCGTCGGGGAGCTCGATGCGCGGCATGGGGGGCCATGCTACTCGTACGCGATGGCCTCCAGCACGTTCAGCCTGGCCGCGCGCCGGGCCGGCAGCGCCGCGGCCACCACACCGGCCAGCGCGGCCAGCGCCGTGTAGATCGCCAGCTGCCCGAACGGGATCGAGAGGCTGGTGACGCCCTGCCCGGCCAGCGCCTGCTGCATGGCCCAGCCGAACAGCAGGCCCACCCCCATGCCGAGCACGGCGCCGATCACCGCGACGATCACGGCCTCCCGCCGGACCATCGTGCGGATCTGCCGCCGGGTGGTCCCCACCGCGCGGAGCAGGCCGATCTCGCGGGTCCGCTCGTAGATCGACAGGCTGAGCGTGTTCACGATGCCCACGAACGCGATCAGCACCGCCAGCGCGAGGAGCACCGTGACCAGCCGCAGCACCGAGTCGATCAGGCCGGCCTGCTTCTCGCGGAACTGCGCCTGGTTCTGCACGTCGATGTTCGCGAACGGCCGGACCGCCGCCTCGAGCCCCTGCTGGACCTGCCCCACGTCGCGGCCCGGCGCCACCGTCACGAGCACGAAGCTGTCCAGCGCCTGCGCGTAGTGCTCGGCGTAGGTCGCGAGCGAGATCACCTGATCGCCGACCAGCCGATCCTCGTCGTAGATGGCGCCGACCGTGAGCCGGGCCGGTCCCGACGAGGGGAACTCCACCGTGACGGCGTCGCCGACGTGCAGCCCCTCGTCCTCCGCCCGCTGCCGGGACACGAGGAGGGCGCCCTCCCCCAACGACGCGGTGCTGCCGGCGCTCACCCCCAGGTCGGTCACCCGGTCGATCGTGGCGGGGTCCACCGCCGTCAGGAACGCGGTCCCGCCC
>JBHGAT010000468.1:0-1569 GCA_041946645.1 Candidatus Velamenicoccus archaeovorus
GGCACGATGCCCAGCCGGAGCAGCCCGGCCGCGGCCAGGACCACGCCGTCCACCTCGCCCCGGTCGAGCTTGGCCAGGCGCGTGTCGACGTTGCCGCGGAGCTCGACCACCTCCACGTCGGGTCGCCGCCGCAGGATCTGGGCTCGGCGGCGGAGGCTCGAGGTGCCGATACGCGCGCCCGGCGGCAGCTCGCCCTCGGCCGTGACCAGCACGTCGAGCGGGCTCGCGCGCTCCGGGACGGCCGCCAGGACCACGCCGTCCTCGTCCTCGGCGGGCAGGTCCTTGGCGGAGTGCACGGCCAGGTCGATCTCTCCTGCCCGGAGCGCGCGGACGATCTCGCTCACCCACAGGCCCTTCAGACCGGTCGGCGAGCCCCGGGCGGCGGCGCCCCGGTCGCCGGCGGTCTGCATCGGGACCAGCTCGGCCTCCACGCCGTGGCTCCGGAGGGCCGTCGCCACCTCGTCGGCCTGCGCCAGCGCGAGCCGAGACCGCCGGGTGCCGATGCGGAGCTTCACTCCGCGCGCGGCTCGAGGCCGAACAGATCGGCCAGCACCCTGCCGTGGTGGTCCTCGGTGCCCGGCGTGGAGAGCTCCTTCAGCCGGACGATCGGGTCGTGGAGCAGCTTGGCCACGATGCCGCGAGCGAGCGACTCGACGGTCTCGCGCTCGTCCGGGGTGAGCCGGGAGAGCTCGGTGCGGAACCGCTGGAGCTCGGAGGCCATCACCGCGTCGCCCCGCTCGCGGAGCGCCCGGATCACGGGAGCCAGGCGCTCGGACCGGCGTCGGATGGCGAAGCGGTGGAGCTCTTCGCCGACGACGGCATGGGCCCGCTCGATCTCGCTGGCGGCCTCGGCGGTCCGCGCCGCCAGCGCGTCGCGGAGGCCCTCGATGTCCACCAGGTGGACCCCCTCGAGCTCGCCGACGGAGGGCTCGACGTCGCGCGGCACGCCCAGGTCCAGGACGAACAGGGGCCGTCCACGGCCGTCCCGCGCGGCGGCGACGGCGTCGTGATGGATCACGGCCCCGGCAGCGCCGGTGGCCGAGACCACCAGATCCGCCCCGGCCAGGGCGGCCGGGAGCCCCGCCAGGTCGTCGGGCTCCGCGGAGGTCCGCTCGGCCAGCGCTCGCGCGCGCTCCAGGCTGCGGTTCAGCACCCGCACCGGTCCGACCCCCCGGGCCCGCAGGTGCTTGACCGCCAGCGCGGCCATCTGCCCGGCGCCCACCACGGCGGCGGTCCGTCCCTCGAGCCCGCCCAGGACCCCCTCGGCCAGGTCCGCCCCGGCCTCGACGAAGGCATCCGGCGCCGCCCCCACCCCGGTCTCGCTGCGGACCCGGCGACCCGCGCGGGCCGCGGCGTGGAAGAGCGCGGTGAGGGCCGGCCCGGCAGCCTCCTCGGCCTGGGCGCGGCGGTGGGCCTCGCGCACCTGGGCCAGGATCTGGGGCTCGCCGAGCACCATCGAGTCCAGGCCGGCCGCCACGTCGAACAGGTGGCGGGCCGCCGCCTCCTCGTAGTGCGAGTACAGGGGCTCGGCCAGCTCGTCGGGGTCGACGCCGCGGGACTCGGCCAGCA
>JBHGAT010000469.1:0-1568 GCA_041946645.1 Candidatus Velamenicoccus archaeovorus
CCCCATCACGTCGCCGTCCACCTGCACGGGGAACGGACGCTCCGAGGACACCGCCACCCGCGATGCGTCGTGCACGTAGTCCATGTCGCGGCCCTTGACGTGCCGGGCCGATCCGAACAGCTGCATCGCGATCCGCACGATCCGGCGGCGGGGCAGCCGTCGCGCGGACAGCACGTCGAGGCCGGACTCGAGCGAGGCCTGCGGCGTGACCCGCACCCCGCGCTCCTTGTAGTACGTGTACGGGTCCGTGCGCCCGATCATCACCGAGATCGAGGGCAGCGGCTCACCGTCGTCCACGCGCACCGACAGGTCGGGGCTCCGCCCGG
The DNA here is from genome assembly GCA_041946645.1 of Candidatus Velamenicoccus archaeovorus. Taxonomy (GTDB): domain Bacteria; phylum Actinomycetota; class UBA4738; order UBA4738; family HRBIN12; genus DASQQQ01. Next base: position 327 of record JBHGAT010000469.1, read on the forward strand.
CGTAGCTCGCGATCAGCTCGCGGGCCACCGCCCGGAAGGCCGCCCGCTCGAACGCCGCCTTGGTCGCCGGGAACCGCGAGTCCAGCCGGGCCATCGCGGCGGCGTCGACGCCGGCGCCGCAGTTCACGGCGAAGTACCGGCTGCCGGCCCGCCCGAGATGCACCTTGTGGGCCTGCCCGTCGAGGGCCTTGGAGATCAGCACGCCGGTCGCGTCCACGGGGTCGAGCGGCATGGCCAGGGCCCGCGCCAGGATGTTGGTGGCGCCGCCGGGCAGCACGCCGAGGGCGACGTCGGTCCCGGCCAGCCCGTTCAGGGTCTCGTTGATCGTCCCGTCGCCCGAGAACACGATCACGAGGTCGATGCCGTCGAGGACGGCCTGGGCGGCGACCTCGGTGGCGTGCCCGCGCTCGATCGTCTCGAGCACCTCGAGCTTGAAGTCGGCCGACAGCGCCTTCTCGATGACGGCGAGGGTGGGCCTCGAGACCGTTCGGGCCACGGGGTTCACCACGAGCAGCACACGTTGGAAGCGGTGCATGGGATGCGCCCAGTATCCCAGCACCGGCGTTCGACCGCTCAGCCGCCCGAGACGGGAGGAAGCAGGGCCACGTCGTCGTCCGGCTCCAGCGGCCGGTCGAGGGCCGCACGCTCGCCGTCCACGACGACCGAGCCGGCCCGCGCGACCGACGCGAACCGCTCCCCGTACCGGCGCGAGAGCTCGTCCACCAGGTCGCCCACCGTGTCGCCCTCGGCCTCCACGCGGGCCGACCCGGCGAGATCGCGCAGGGCCGCGAACAGGCGCACCGTCACGGTCGTCATCGCAGGTCAAGGGTACCGTCGGGGCGGACGCGCTGGTACCCTGCGAAGGGTCGTGGCGGCGACCGTCCTGCTCTCCGACCGATCCCCCGACGAGGTGCTCCCGGCCCTCGGTCCGCTCGCGCTCGACCTGAAGACCGCGCCGCTCTCGGTGGCCGAGGTCCCGGAGGTGCTCGCGCTGACCCCTGCGGTGCTGCTGGTCGATGCCGCCGAGAACCCCGGACAGGGCTTCGCGGTGCTCCGGGCCCTGCGCGAGCACGAGGCCGCCGTCCCCATCGTCGTCGTGCTCGAGCGCCGGGACCTCGAGCGGCTGCCCTGGGAGGAGGTCGGCGACGAGCTCCTGTTCCCCTCGGCCGCCGAGGGCGAGATCCGGCTCCGACTGGCCATGCTCCGGCGCCGGGCCGGCGCGAGCGACGACACCACGATCCG
>JBHGAT010000047.1:0-9552 GCA_041946645.1 Candidatus Velamenicoccus archaeovorus
GCGCACCCCACGCAGCGCACGGCCCAGGGCATCGCCTCGAGCCGTTCGCGCGGGATGGCCGCGCCGCAGACGTCGCACCGCCCGTAGGTCCCGTCCTCCAGCTTGGCCAGCGCGCGCTCCACGTCCTGCAGCTTGGCGAACAGCGACCTGGCCGCCGACGTGGTCGCCAGGCGCTCGACGGCCTCCGTGGTGCCATCCCCGATCCGCTTGCCGAACGACACCGAGGTCATGGGGTCGCGGGGGACGGCGGTCAGCTCGTCGAGCTCCGCGCGGAGCCCGTCCCGGCGCTCCAGGAGCGCGCTCCGGACGGCCGCCTCCCCCACCTCAGTGGCTCCGGACGCTGCGCTCGGTCGAGCCCGGCGGACGCAGGATCAGCTGGTCGTGCGGCTCCACCACGTCGACGATGCCCTCGAGCCCGGCCTCCACCAGCAGCTCGAACCCGTCGCCCCGGACCAGCTGGTCGCCTTCGGCGCCCGTCTCGGCCAGGGAGAACCCCACGCCGTCGCCCGTACGGGCCATCCGGACGGTGGCCGAAGGGTTGAACCGCCGAGCCGCCTCGTGGCTCCGCCGCAGGATCTCGGTGGCCCACTCGGTGAACGCGATCACGCACGCGATGGTACCGGCACCGCCGCCAGGCCCACCGCCAGCACACCCAGGGCCAGGTGCAGCCAGCCCGCCGCGGAGGGCATCCGCCCGCCCAGCCCCAGCGCCTGGCCCAACCACGCCGAGGCCACCAGGGAGACCACACCGCCGGCCACGAAGACCAGGCCGACCAGCGCGTCCATCATCCGGGCGGTCCCCGGAGCGGCCATCGACGCCAGCACCAGGACGACGCCGAGCGCCCAGTGCGCCGCCGCGAAGGCGGCCGCCGGCGGGAGCAACGAGTGCGCGCCCGGCGCGGCGACGGTCTCGATCATCGCGAGGGCGAGGACCAGGAGGCCGAGCACCGCCGACGCGACGCTGCTGGCTCGCCCCCGCCCCGATCCTCGCACCCCGTCCCGCCCTCCGCTCCCGGCCGGCGGGCGGGGATGCTACCGCCTCACGGGCGCGGGTGACGCCGCCAGTCCTGGCCGTCGCGCGAGTCCGGCGCGGCGACCACCGCGGCGGTCCACAGGGCGACCAGGATGACGAGCCAGACGATCGTCGAGGCGCTCACGGGGCGCGAGCCGTCCGCAGCTCGGAGCGTGGGACGGCTCCGTCCCGCAGCCGGACGCCCGCCGAGATCAGCGCCGTGCCGAGCGCGGAGCGCCACCGCCGCCGGCGGGGTCCTCTCGGTCCGTCCCCCGCCGCGACGGCCCGCAGGTCGCGAACCCGCTCACGGAAGAGCTCCGATCCCATCACCGTGGGGAACACACGCACCACCTCCATGGGTCGCCGCCGACGGAGGAACGCGGGGGGCGAGCCGAGCGTGAGACGGATCGCCCTGTAACCTCCGTACAACGTTCATCGGTTGCCAGGCTACCCGGGACGATGTAACCTGTCAACCGATATCGATGGTGTAAGATGAGGCCCATGACGAGGGCGACGCATCCGGATCTCACCCCCTCGGCCCCCGGGAGCCTGGAGCTGGTACGGAGCTTCCTGTCGCTCCACGACCACGAGGGCGACCCGGAGGTGAGCCTGCCGCCCTCCTCCCGGACGGTCCGTGCGTTCCTCGTGGACCGCGGGCTGCTCGGCCCGCAGGAGCGGGCCGGCGAGGCGCAGCTGGCATGGGCCCGGCGGGTCCATGCGGCGCTGCACCGGATCGTGGAGGCGGGCCCCGAGGCTGCCCCTCCGGGGGACGTCCGCGAGATCGAGCGGGCGGCCCGGGAGGCCGGGCTGCGTCCGCGGTTCGACGGCCACCCGCCCGGCCTGGAGCCCACCCGCGGCGGCGTCGCCGGCGCGATCGGGCGGATCCTGGCCATCGCCTTCCTGGCTCGGATCGACGGCTCCTGGGACCACCTCAAGGTGTGCGCCAACGAGACGTGCACGGCGGTGTTCTTCGACCGGTCGAAGAACCACTCGGGCCGGTGGTGCTCGATGCAGGTGTGCGGCAACCGCAGCAAGGTCCGGGCCTGGCGCGAGCGGCAACGGGCGGGGCATGGCGCAACGGCTTGAGCTGGCCCTGGTCGGCGGCGGCGGCGAGCCCGTCGACCTGCGGCGGACGCTCAACTCGCACGGGTTCGTCGACCTCCCCCCGATGCGGCTGGTCGAGGGGGGGAGCTCGCTCGACGTCACGCTGCGGGCGGGACGGGTCGTCCGCACCGTCAGGATCGCGGCCGGACGGAACGGGCATGCGGGCGTCACGGTGCTCGGTCCCGCCGTGTCCCCCGCCGCCGGCGAGGCGCTGCTGACGCGGGTCCGCCATGTGCTCCGCCTGGACGAGGACCTGTCCCGCTTCTACGAGCTGGCGGCGGCCGACGCCGACCTGGCCTGGGTGGCTCTGGGGGCGGGGCGGATGGTGCAGAGCCCGACCGTGTTCGAGGACGTGGTCAAGACGATCTGCACCACCAACTGCGCGTGGTCCGCCACCGAGCGGATGGTGCGCGCGCTGGTCGAGCACCTCGGAAGCGGGGCGCCCGGCGTGGCGCCGGGGCCGTTGGGGCGGACCTTCCCCACGCCGGAGGCCATGGCGGCGGCGGGCGAGGCCTTCTACCGGGACGTCGCCCGGGCCGGGTACCGGGGCCCCTACCTGATCGCGCTGGCCCGAGCGGTGGCCGAGGGGCAGCTCGACCTGGAGGCCCTCCGCGATCCGGCGCTGCCGGACGAGGAGGTCGAGCTGCGGCTCCTGGCCCTGCCGGGGGTGGGGCCGTACGCCGTGGCGCACATCATGATGACGATCGGCCGCTACCACCGGCTGATCCTCGACTCGTGGACCCGCCCGACGTACGCGAGGCTCGTGGGGCGACGCTCCGTCCAGGACCGGGCCATCGAGCGACGGTTCCGCCGGTTCGGGCCCTACGCGGGGCTGGCCTTCTGGCTCTTCCTCACCCGGGATTGGGTCGACTGAACGCCGTCACGACCCTACCCTCCAGACATCGCCGGCGGGGCTCGAGAACGGTTGTCCCGCACGCGCTCCGGGGCGCATACTGCGACGGGTCGTTGGGCCCGATCGGCACCCCGGCCGCGATCGAAGTGAGACCGATGAGCGTTCCGTTATGGCGAAGTTCCCTCGTCGCGCCCGTCGCCTGTGGGCTTCCTGGCGGGCGGAGCAGCGCACGCTCCGCCAGGGCTTCGTCGCGCTCTTCATCAGCTCGGCGGGCGACCTCCTCGCGGGCCTCGCGCTCGCGTTCATGACGGATTCCCTCAACCGGCTCCCCGGCCTCACCCTGCTCATCCCGGCCGCGATCGGCATGCGCGGGAACATCTTCGGGGCGCTGGGCTCGCGCCTGGGGACCGGCATCCACGCCGGGCAGTTCGAGCCCTCCCGCGAGCGCACGAGCTTCCTGGGCCAGAACGTGATGGGAGCCGTCTTCCTCACGCTCGCCACGTCGCTGTTCCTGGCGGTCGCGGCCCGGGCGGCCTCGGCCGCGTTCGGGTTCAGCACGATCTCGATCGTGGACTACGTGGTGATCTCGGTCGTGGGCGGTGTGCTGGGCTCGGTGGTGGTGGGCGGCGCCTCGATCGGCATCGCGGTGTGGTCCCACCGGCGGGCCTGGGACCTGGACTCCGTGTCGGCGCCGCTGGTGACGGCGATCGGGGACATCGCCACCCTGCCCGCCCTGTGGGCCGCGTCGTTCCTGGTCCAGCTCCCGTACGTCACGCTCGGCGTGGGGATCGCGGTGTCGGCGATCTGCCTGGCCGGAACCGTCCGGGGTCTCCTGAGCGACCTGCCGCTGGCCCGCCGGGTGGTCCGCGAGTCGATGCCCGTGCTGTTCATCGCCGGCACGGTCGACATCCTCGCCGGCATCGTGATCGAGGCCCGCCTGGAGCGGTTCCTGGCCTTCCCGGCGCTCCTGGTGCTGGTCCCCCCGTTCCTCGAGGACACGAACGCCCTCTCCGGCATCCTGTCGTCCCGGCTCGCCTCCAAGCTGCACCTGGGGGTGCTCGAGCCCCGGGCCGTCCCCCAGCCGCTCGCGCTGGTGGACGTGTCGGTCAACTTCGTCTTCGCGGTGTCGGTGTTCCTCATGGTGGGACTCTCCGCGTGGGTCGTGAGCCTGGCCACGGGCCAGGCCAGCCCCGGTCTGCCCGTGATGCTGGGGATCAGCCTGACCGCCGGGTTCCTGGCCACCGTGGTCTCCTCGGTCGTGGCCTACCTGAGCGCCGTGGCCACCTACCGCTTCGGGTGGGACCCGGACAACCACGGCATCCCCATCGGCTCGAGCGTGATGGACCTCGCGGGCACGCTCTGCCTGGTCGCGGCTATCCTGATGTTCGGCGTGACCGCCCATGGCTGACGACGAACCACGCAACGTCAAGGAGCTCCTCGTCGAGGCGAAGGACGCCTCCGAGCTGCTGGTGGACATCGCCTACGCGGCGGTCTTCTTCAACGAGGAGGACCTGGCCGGCGAGGTCGAGGAGCTCGAGGAGCGCATGGACGGCTACCTCCGCCGTCTCCGGACCCTGGCCATCCTGGCCGCGCGGAGCCCCGAGGACGCCGAGGCGATCGAGCCGGTGCTGTGGATCGCCAGCGCGATCGACAAGATCGGCGATGCCGCCTCCGACATCGGGCGCGTCGTCGCGGCCGACCTGGGCATCCCCGACGCGCTCCGGAAGGACCTGCGCCACGCGGACGAGGTCTCCGGGCGGGTCAAGGTCCGCGAGGGCTCCCAGGCCGTCGGCGCTTCGCTCCGCGACCTGTCCCTCCCGACCGAGACCGGGATGTGGCTGCTGGCGATCCGGCGGGGCCGCGACTGGGAGTTCGACCCGGGACCGGACAGCGTCGTGTCCGAGGGCGACGTCCTCCTGTACCAGGGGCCGGAGGAGGGCGTGAACCTGGTCCGTGAGGTGGCCGGGGCTCCGCCCCTGCCGCCCGCCCCCGAATCCGACACACCGCCGCTCTCCGAGCTCGACCGCGCGGTGGACATCCTCGTGGAGATGAAGAACATCGCCGAGGTGGCGGTGGGCCTGGCCTACTCGTGCCTGCTGTTCAACGACCGGTCGCTGGCCGCGGAGGTCGCGACGCTCGAGGCCCGGAGCGACATGCTCCACGACCAGCTCGAGTCGTGGATCCTGCGGGCCTCCCCCGAGGCCCGGAACCCCGACGACCTCCGGGGGCTGCTCCGGCTGGGCGCCGCCAGCGAGGCGATCTGCGACGCGGCTCGCGACATGACGTGGTACGTGGAGCACGGCGAGGAGCTCCATCCCGTGATCCACATGGCCCTCGAGGAGACGGAGGAGACCGCCACCGAGACGATCGTCGAGCGGGGCTCGACCGCGGACGGTCGGTCGCTCTCCGAGCTTCAGCTCGAGACCGAGACGGGCATGTTCGTGCTGGCGGTCCAGCGCGGCCGAAGGTGGGTCTACCACCCTCGGGGGCGGTTCACGCTCCAGGCCGAGGACCGGGTGATCGCCGTCGGGCCGGAGGAGGGCGGCGACGCCCTCGAGGGCCTGTGCCGGGTGGCCCAGCCGGTCACCGGCACCGGCTGAGGCCTGCCCCCCAGTCCTTGCAGCGCCCCCCGGGCTCACCTAGCCTGCTGCTGTGGACGCCTACGTCTACCTGCGGGCGGCGGCGGGACGGGTGGAGGACGTGGTAATCGCGCTCCGCGGGCGCCACGGCGTCCGTCGAGCCACCGCCGTGGTGGGCGACTGGGACGTCATGGCGGCGGTCGAGGCGGCCGACTTCCGGTCCGTGGCCACGGCGGTCCTGCGCCGGATCCAGTCGGTCGAGGGGGTGACCCGCACCTACACGGCCCCGGTGGTGCCCTTCGAGATGCTCGGGGTCGCGGGCGGCGGATGGCCGGCCCCGCCGCTCCCGATGCACGGGCACGAGCACGCCTGCTACGTCCACGTCCGGGTGGACGCCGGCGCCGTGGTGGACGTGGTCCGGGCGCTGGCCGCGATCGAGGACGTCTCGGGGGTGGCCGTGGTGGCCGGCGTCTACGACGTGATCGCCGAGATCCCGCTCCCCTGGGAGCAAGCGGCCCCCGTGGTGCTCGAGCGGATCCACCCCGTGCCTGGCGTCCGGGACACCACCACGCTCATCGCCGTCCCCGACCTGGAGGCGGACGAGGACGACGAGGGGGCCTTCCCCTCGAGCTGGGCGTAGACCCGCGGGAACGTCCCCGAGCGCTCGCCGTCAGACCGGCGCGGGGCCCAGCCGGACCTCGGAGAAGCGCACCCGCTCCTCGGCCAGGCGGACCTCCTCGACCTCGGTCGCCCCGAGCTCGCGCAGGTAGGCCACCATCCGGTCGACCAGCCACTCGGGAGCGGAGGCGCCGGACGTGACGCCCACGGCCCCTGCGCCGTCGAGCCACGCGCGGTCGACCTCGCGCTCGTCGTCCACCAGGTAGGCGGGGGTCCCCTGCTCGCGGGCCACCTCGGCCAGCCGGTTGGAGTTCGACGAGTTCCGCGAGCCGATCACCAGCACCACGTCGGACCGCCGGGCCAGCTCCTTGACGGCGTCCTGGCGGTTCTGCGTGGCGTAGCAGATGTCCTCGCGCGGCGGCCCCTGGATCTGCGGGAAGCGCTCGCGGAGGATCTGGACGATCTCGGCGGTCTCGTCCACCGACAGCGTCGTCTGGGTGAGGTAGCTGAGGCCCGAGGGGTCGTCGATCCGGACGGTCCGCGCCTCCTCGGAGCTCTGGACCAGCACGGTCCGATCGGGCGCCTGGCCGGTCGTGCCGACCACCTCCTCGTGGCCGGCGTGTCCGATCAGGACGATCGTCCGGCCCTCCGAGGCGAACCGGCGAGCCTCCAGGTGGACCTTGGTGACCAGCGGGCACGTCGCGTCCAGGACGGTGAGGTTCCGCTCGGCGGCGTGGGCGTAGACGTCGGGAGCCACGCCGTGCGCCGAGAGCACCATCACGGCGCCGGGCGGCACCTCGGTCTCCTCCTCCACGAACACGGCGCCCTTACGCTCCAGGTCCCGGACCACGTGAAGGTTGTGGACGATCTGCTTGCGGACGTACACGGGCGACCCGTGCGCAGCGAGCGCCCGCTCCACGGCCTCCACCGCCCGATCCACCCCCGCGCAGTACCCCCTCGGAGCGGCCAGCAGCACCTTCACCAGCCCATGGTACCGGGGCCCCCCGCTCCCACCGCCTCCCCACCCCGGATCACCCCACGACCTCCATGACCCCACCGCCTCTTCGGCCGTGACGGGCCCGGCGCCGGCCCCCAGCCGACCGCCGCGATCCCCCGACCTCCGTTGCCACACAGAGCAACCGCGTCGTCGGACCCCCCTGGTAGGGTGTCCCGCGTTCCGACCCGGACGACCGTCCGATCCTCCCCTACGCCGCACGCGGCTCCCTCTCGTCCAGGAGGGGCTGCCGCGCGAGGGCCGTAGGACGGTCGGGGGACGGCGTTCGTCGGGGTCGGCGACAGGTCGGAGAGGAAGACGACCAGAGGAGGTGATCCAGCACCCATGACCTGTCCGCGGGCGACCGGAGCGGTGCGCATCCGGTCGCGAGGGCCCGGCCGCCAGCCCGGCCCACCGCGGGGGTGGACCAGCGATGACACGAACCACGTCACGGCGCCGCGCGCTCGTCGCGGCGCTCGCGCTGAGCACGATGCTCGCGCTGCCCGCGACACCCGCTCGGGCCGACAAGCGCTCGGACGTCCCCGACTGGCGATGTCGGATCGACTGGCGGAACGGCAGGAGCGCGGTGACCAAGCTGATCCGCTGTGCCGCCCGGCACTGGCGGGTCCCCGGGGGTCCGGACAAGGCCGTCGCGGTGGCGCGGTGCGAGTCCGGCCTCGACCCCCGGGCCTTCAACGGCGCCGGCTACGCCGGGGTCTTCCAGCAATCCACCCGGTACTGGAGGGGACGGGCCCGGAGCTACGGCTTCCCCGACTGGTCGGTCTTCAACGGCCGGGCCAACGTGATCGTCTCGATCCGGATGGCACACCGGTACGGCTGGGGCCCGTGGGGATGCGCGTGAGCTGAGCGCTCACCCGACCGGACCGCCCGGGCGGGGCAGCCCCTTCACGGCTCCCCGGACCTCCGCCAGCGAGGCCGCGACCACCGTCGCCCCGGGCAGGTCCCGGTCGGCCACGATCCGCACGTAGGGGCGGCGCTGCCGGATCGCGGCGACGACCGTCTCGGCGCCCGGCCCCACCACCACGACCACGTGCGGGCGTTCCGCGTCCAGCTGGGCCAGGGCCTCCTCCTGGGAGACCGCTCCGGCGGCCAGCTCCCAGTCGGCCGACACCGCCGCCCGCTTCAGCTCGGACAGCGCCTCCCGGTCGGGAGCCACGCACAGGACCTTGAGCGCCCGGCACATCTTTCCTACAACCAGCCCTTCCGCCTGAACACCCGGTAGAGGAGGAAGGCCGAGAGCGCCATCACGCCGAGCGCCATCGGGTACCCCCACCGCGTGCCGAGCTCGGGCATGTGCCGGAAGTTCATCCCGTAGATCCCCGCGATCAGCGTGGGGATCAGGATGATCGCGGCCCACGAGGTCACCTGCTTCATGACCACGTTCAGCCGGTTCGAGACCTGCGCCAGCCGGGACTCGAACGCGGAGGTCAGCAGGTCACGGATGTTGTCGACGAACTCGATGGCCCGGATCACGTGGTCCTGGACGTCCCGGTAGTACGGGTTCAGGGCCGGCGTGACGAGCCCCGGCGACTCCTGGATCAGATCGACCACCTCGCGCATCGGGGCGGCCAGCCGCCGGAAGCGCACCACGGTGCGGCGGAGGCGGAAGATGTCCTCCTGCACATCGCGGTCGTCCCCGGGGTCGTCCTCGAACACGCGACCCTCGATCTCGTCCGAGAGATCCTCGAGCCGCTCCACCGTGTCGAGGTACCCGTCCACGATCTCGTCGAGCAGCAGGTACAGCGGGAACCCGATCCCTTCGTGGACGAGCCCCGGTTCCTCCTTCAGCCGGCTCCGCACCCCGGTGAGGTCGAACAGCGGATCGCGGCGGACGGTGATCAGGTAGAACCCTCGCCCGCCGAACGTGTGCAGCTCGCTGTCCACCAGGGCGCCGCGCTCGTCGAGGGCCAGCGCGTGGGCCACGATGAAGGCGTAGTCGGCGTAGAACTCGATCTTCGAGCGCTGCCCCCACCGGTAGCTGTCCTCCACCGAGAGCTCGTGCAGCCCGAAGGCCTCCTGGAGCTGCGTCAGCTCCTCCGCCGACGGCTCGACCACGTCGAGCCACACGCGCTCCCCCGCCCGGCGGGCCGGCTCCATCGCGGCCGGGTCGAACGGCGTCTCCCCCTCGAGGACCCCGTTGCGGTAGAAGCGGCACGTGATCACGCTCGAAGGGTAGCGCAGGCACCCGGCCGGATAGACTCGGGCCATCGTGGCCGACCTCGAGCCGTTGCTGCGGTTCTGGCGGGCGCTGGACGGCCTGTTCGAGCGTGTGGAGGCCACGCCGTGGGGAGCCGTCGTCACGGACGCCAGGTTCCCGATCGTCTGGGACGTCAACTACGCTCGCATCGAGGTCGTCGATCCCGTCCCGCTGG
>JBHGAT010000470.1:0-1567 GCA_041946645.1 Candidatus Velamenicoccus archaeovorus
TCCCCGCCGGCGCGGGGGCGGACCCGGCGCCCGGCATCCCCGCCGGCTCGCCGTCCGGCGGCACCCGCTACTGGCGGCTCGGCGTCGAGGTCCTGCGCACGCTGAGCGAGGGGGCGTTCGCCGCGGTGGACCGCTGGGACGGGGGTGCGTGGACCCGGACCCCGTCGATCGCCCAGGACCTCCTCGACCAGGGCGCCGAGCCGATCTCGCCGGCCGCCGCAGCCGACCTGGGGGCGCGCCCGGAGCCGTGACGGTCGTCATCATCGGTGCGGGGCAGGCCGGACTGGCCACCAGCCACGAGCTCACCCGCCTGGGGGTCGAGCACGTCGTGCTCGAGCGCGCCCGGGTGGGGCAGGCCTGGCGCGACCGGTGGGACAGCTTCTGCCTGGTCACCCCCAACTGGACGATCCGGCTCCCCGGCGGCGGGTACCGGGGGGAGGACCCCGACGGCTACCTGCCGCGCGACGCCATCGTCGAGCACCTCGAGGGCTACGCGCGGGCCTTCGCCGCCCCGGTGCGCGAGGGGGTCGAGGTGACCTCGCTCGAGCCGCAGCAGGACGGTGGGTTCCTCCTCCGGACGTCCCGGGGAGACCTGCGCGCCACGGCCGTGGTGGTGGCCACGGGTGCCTACCAGCGTCCCCACCGGCCCCCGGGGGCGGCGACGCTGCCGGGCGACGTCCTGCAGCTGGACGCCGAGGGCTACCGCGACCCGGACGGCCTGCCGGACGGCCCGGTGCTGGTCGTCGGCAGCGGGCAGACCGGCTGCCAGCTGGCCGAGGAGCTCCACGAGGCCGGTCGCGAGGTGTTCCTCTCGTGCGGCCGGGCCCTGTGGGTCCCCCGGCGCGTCGGTGGTCGCGACATCGTCTGGTGGCTGATGGAGACGGGCTTCTTCGATCAGCCGGCCTCCGCCGTCGCGATGCCGGCGGCGCGGCTGGCCTCGAACCCGCTGACCACCGGCCACGAGGGCGGTTACGACCTCCACCTGCGGACCCTCCGAGCGGCGGGGGTGACGTTGCTGGGCCGGTTCCGGGGCGCGGACGGGCGGCGCGTCCGGTTCGCGCCCGACCTGGGCGAGAGCGTCCGGTGGGGCGACGAGCGCTTCCGGGAGCTGATGGGGCTCGTCCGTCGGCTGGCGGAGCGGCGTGGGTTGCCGATGCCCGAGATCGCGGAGCCCGAGCCGTTCGACGGCGCCGCGCCCGAGGAGCTCGACCTGACGGGGTTCGCGGCGGTGCTCTTCACGGGTGGGTTCCGCCCGGACTACGGGCGCTGGGTGCACGTGCCGGGTGCCTTCGACGAGGCCGGGTTCCCGCTCCACGTGGACGGTGAGAGCCTCGCGGCGCCGGGTCTGTCCTTCGTCGGGGTCCATTTCCTGCGCACGCGCAAGTCCTCGCTCCTGTGCGGCGTCGGCGAAGATGCCGCGGTGGTGGCGGCGCGCATCGCCGGGCGCTGAGGGGCGATCCACGCAGCGGGACGGTGCCGGCATCGACGTCCTGCGGGAGCTGGTGAAGGTCTTCGCCGAGCGGTTGATGGCCGAGGAGGCCGAGGCGATCTGCGGCGCTCCCTACGG
>JBHGAT010000471.1:0-1566 GCA_041946645.1 Candidatus Velamenicoccus archaeovorus
GCGCCGGCGACCTCCAGCAACGCCTCCTCGGCATCCAGCAGCTGCAGCTGGCAGCCGTCGCAGGACGCCATCTTGAACACCGCCACGCGGGGCTTGCCGTTCGCGCTCACAGGTCGTGCACCTCCATGAGGTCGGCCACCTCGTCGTAGCGGAACACCGGACCGTCGGTGCAGACGAAGTACGGACCCACCTGGCAGTGGCCGCACAGCTTGATGCCGCACTGCATGTTCCGCTCCATCGACAGGTACATGCGCTCGGGGGGCACGCCGAGCTCGAGGAGCCCCTTGCCGGCGAACCGCATCATGATCTCCGGCCCGCACACGAACGCCGTGGTCCGGGCCGCCTCGATCCCGGCCTTCGGGAACAGCGTGGTGACGACCCCGACGTTGTAGAGCCAGCCATCGGCCGGCTCGTCGATCGACAGGTGGATCTCGACGCCGATCCGCTCCATCTGCGCGAGCCACCGGTCGAGCTCCTCGCGGTACGGGAACAGGTCGGGCGAGCGGGCGCCGAGCAGCAAGACCAGCCGCCGGTACCGGTCCCGGTGGCGCATCGCGGACTCGACCGCCGGCCGGACCGGGCAGATGCCGAGCCCGCCGGCGACCACCACCAGGTCGCCGCCCTCGGCCGCCTCCAGCGGCCAGGGCTTCCCGTACGGGCCGCGGATCCCGATCTCGTCGCCGGGCGTGAGGTCCTTGAACGCGTTCGTCACGCGGCCGACGAACCGGATCGTGTGCCCCAGGTTCTGGGGGTGCGCCGGGTCCGAGGAGATCGAGATCGGCACCTCGCCGATCCCGTACAGGTACAGCATGTTGAACTGACCGGCCTCGAACGCGTAGCCCTCGCCGTCCCCGCCGCGGAACGTGGTCCAGAACGTCCAGGAGTCCGGCGTCTCGGGCACGATCCTCCGGATCACACCGACCCGGCCGAGCGAGCCTTCCGGCTCCACCAGCTTCGCCGTCTCGCTCACCTGACCGCCACCTCCACCTCGCCGTCGGTCGCGCGGATCGCCGCGACCTCCTCCGTGACGTCGATCCCCACCGGGCACCACGTGATGCACCGGCCGCAGCCCACGCAGCCGGAGGTGCCGAACTGGTCGATCCACGACGCGAACTTGTGCGTGAGCCACTGGCGGTACCGGGCATCGCGACCGGCCCGGACCGAGGCGCCGGCGGCCCAGCTGTACTCCTCCGAGAAGCAGCTGGCCCACTCGCGGGTCCGGGTGGCCTCGGTGCCCGTGACCGAGGACGTGTCCACGACGTCGTGGCAGAAGCACGTCGGGCAGGCCGAGGTGCAGTTGCCGCAGGCCAGGCACCGATCGGCCACGTCCTTCCACCGTGGGTGCCGGCGGTTCCGGTACAGGAGGCCGGGCAGGTCGGAGGTGTCGAGGCTCCGGGCCATCAGGGTCTCCGCGTCCTCCGTCACGCGCAGGGCGTCGGCCTCCTCGGCCGGGGTTGCCTCGCGCAGGCCGAGCGCGGTCACGAGCTCCTCGCCGCGGGGGCCGGCCGTCTCGACGGTGAACCCGCCCGGCAGCTCGGTCAGCGCCAGGTCGAACCCCACCGTGCA
>JBHGAT010000472.1:0-1566 GCA_041946645.1 Candidatus Velamenicoccus archaeovorus
CCGTCGGGCTTGACCGTCGAACGCACGTTCGGTATCCTCGGCCTCCCCCGCGGCCCCGGAGGGGACGGCGGTGCTCGCGGAGGCGGTCCAGACCACCCTCGAAGAGGGCGTGCCGCTGTCCGAGGTCGCCTTCTGCGTGGTCGACCTCGAGACCACGGGGGGCTCTCCGGCCGACGCACGGATCACGGAGATCGGCGCCGTCAAGTACCGGGGAGGCGAGCGGATCGGCGTCCTCCACACGCTGGTCGACCCCGGCGTCCCGATCCCGCGCTTCATCACCCATCTCACCGGGATCGACGACCTCAGCGTGGCCGGCGCACCGACGATCGAGGAGGTGCTCCCCACCGTCTCGGAGTTCGCGCGGGGCTGCGTCTTCGTGGCGCACAACGCGCGCTTCGACTTCACGTTCCTGAACGTCGCCCTCTCGCGGTTCGACCACGAGCCCATCCCGCCGCCCCCCGTGTGCACCGCGCGGCTGGCACGGCGCATCGTGTGGCCGGAGGTCCCCAACGTGCGGCTGCAGACCCTCGCGCAGTACTTCCGCACGGCGGCCCGGCCCGCGCACCGAGCGCTGCCCGACGCCGAGGCCTGCGCCGAGGTCCTCCACGGGCTGCTCGAGCTCGGCGAGCGGCTCGGGATCGTCACCCTCGGAGACCTGCACCTGGCCGTCCGGGCCCGCGGACGCCCCCACTACGGCAAGATCCGGCTGGCCGACGACCTCCCTCGGGGGGCGGGCGTCTACCTGTTCCGGGACCGCCGAGGAGACGTGCTGTACGTCGGCAAGTCCAAGCACCTGCGGACGCGCGTCCGGAGCTACTTCTACGGCGACGGCCGGAAGAAGGTGGCCGACCTGCTGGCCGAGACCCACGCCGTGGAGGCCGTCCCATGCGCCTCCGAGCTCGAGGCGCTGGTGGTCGAAGCCCGGCTGATCGGCGTGCACCAGCCCAGGTTCAACCGCCGAGGTACCACCTGGCGGCGCTACGCCTATCTCGCCATCGACCCCACCGAGGCCTTCCCCCGCATCAAGGTCGTCCGGCGACCCCGCGTCGGCGAGGGGCGGGCCACCTTCCTCGGACCGTTCGCGTCGTCGCACCACGCGCGGCTGGCCAAGGAGGCGCTGGAGGACGCCTTCCCCATCCGGCGGTGCACCCGGGCCATGCGCCCCTCGACCCGCTTCGCGCCCTGCGCCCTCGCCGAGATCGGCCGGTGCGCTGCGCCGTGCGACGGCCGCATCGACCCCGAGCGCTACGGGGAGCTCGTCCGGTCCCTCGTCTCCTCCCTCACACACCCGGGCGGGCTCCTCGGAGCGCTCGAGGAGCGGATGCGGCGGCTGGCCGAGCAGGAGCGGTTCGAGGAGGCGGCCCAGGCCCGGGACCGGCTCCGAGCCCTGGCCGAGGCCCTGCTGCGCCGATCCCAGGACGGCTGGCTGCTGTCCCCCGGCGTGCTCGTCCTGCGCGACGGGAGCGGCCGGCTCCTCCGGTTCCGCGACGGCGAGCTGGTCTGTGCCGGCGCCTCGGGGCCCATCGCGTTCCCCTGCCCGCGGGAGCGCGCCGACGAGGTGGCCGC
>JBHGAT010000473.1:0-1566 GCA_041946645.1 Candidatus Velamenicoccus archaeovorus
GTCCCGCTGGTCCGGGGGCCGCAACGCTCGCGGCCGATCGGTGACGTGCTGGCGGAGGTCCAGGCGCTCGCCCGGCGCGGCGTGGTCGAGGTCACGCTCCTCGGGCAGAACGTGAACACGTACGGCCGCGACCTCACCGTCCCCGGCTCCAGCCGGCGACCGCTGTTCGCCGACCTGCTCCGCGCCGTGAACCAGGTGGAAGGGATCCGGCGGATCCGGTTCACCAGCCCCCACCCGCACGACTTCACCCCCGACGTGATCGAGGCCATGGCCGAGAGCGAGCACGTCTGCGAGCACATCCACTTCCCCTTGCAGTCGGGGTCGGACCGGGTGCTCGCCGCCATGAAGCGCTCCTACCGGGCCGAGCGCTACCTGGCCTGGCTCCGCGACATCCGGGCGGCCATCCCCGGGATCGCGGTCTCCACGGACATCATCGTGGGCTTCCCCGGCGAGACCGAGGACGACCTCGAGCGGACGCTCGAGGTGGTCCGTGAGGCCCGGTTCGACCAGGCGTACACCTTCCAGTACTCGCCCCGGCCGGGGACGCGGGCGGCCGGGATGGCGGAGCAGGTCCCGAAGGACGTGGTGCAGGAGCGGTTCGACCGCCTGGTCGCTCTCCAGGAGCGGATCTCCCTCGAGCGGATGCGCGAGGAGGTCGGCCGGACCGTGGAGGTGCTCACCGAAGGCGCGGGTCGCAAGGGCGGCGTGCAGGCCCGCACCCGGACCAACCGGGTCGTGCACCTGCCGGGGCCCATCCCGCCGGGGACGTTCCTGGATGCGCGGATCGTCTCGGCGCATCCGCACCACCTGGTCGGGGAGCGGGTCGCCCCGGTGCCCTCCGCCGCCGCGACGGTCCCGCCGGCGACCGTCGGCTGATGGCGGCCGATCGGGCCGAGCGGCTCCTCGCGCTGGTCGGACCCACCGCCTCGGGCAAGACCGAGGCGGGCGTGACCGTGGCCGAGCGTCTGGGCGCCGAGATCGTCTCGGTCGACTCGATGCTCGTGTACCGGGGCATGGACGTGGGGACCGACAAGCCGGGCCCGGCCGAGCGGGCCCGGGTCCCCCACCACCTGCTCGACGTGGCCGAGCCCGAGGAGCCGTTCTCGGTGGCCCGCTACCAGACGCTCGCGCGTCGGGCGGTGGAGGAGATCCGGCGGCGGGACCACCGCGTCCTGCTGGTGGGGGGCTCGGGCCTGTACTTCCGGGCCGTGGTCGACGACCTGGAGTTCCCCGGCACCGATCCCACGGCCCGTCGCGAGCTCCACCTCCAGGCGGCCGCGCTCGGCCCCGAGCGGCTGCACGCGCGGCTGGCCGAGCTCGACCCGGCCGCCGCGGAACGGATCGAGCCGGCCAACGTGCGCCGCACGGTCCGGGCCCTCGAGGTGGCCGCCGTCACCGGCCGTCCGTTCTCGAGCTTCGCCGCGTCCTGGGACCGCTATCCCCCGGACCGGGTCCGGGCCGCGGGGATCGACATGGATCGGGACGCGCTCGTGCGCCGGATCGAGACCCGGGTGCACGCGATGGTGGAGGGTGGCTTCCTGGAGGAGACCCGGAGGCTGCTCGAGC
>JBHGAT010000474.1:0-1559 GCA_041946645.1 Candidatus Velamenicoccus archaeovorus
GGGAACCGTCAGCAGAAGATGCTCACCCCGCCAGGTCCCACCAGCAGGCCCACGACGATCAGCACGATGCCGGCGACGATCCCGCCCCGGATCAGCGACACGATGCCGGCGATCACGAGGACCGCGGCGATGATCCACAGGATCGTCGAAACCGCTCCGCCGCATCCTTTCGCGGCCAACATGAGGTCCATCTCTCACCCTTCCCTTCCGGCGCCGGTGCCCGGGTACCCGGCTCGCCGCCCCGTCAAACGCGAGCGGTCGCCGCGGCCCATCGCCGGCTCCGTGTGTCATCCTGCGGCCCGTGGCGGGATGGTGGGAGCGGATGTTCGCGCTGCCGGCCTGGCAGCGGGTCCAGCTTGGATGGGGCTCCGCCGAGGACGCCGAGCACCAGGTCGACCTGGTGGAGCGGGCGCTGGGCCTCGAGCCGGGGATGCGCGTGCTCGACGTGCCCTGCGGGACCGGGCGCATCGCCACGCACCTCGCGGCGCGTGGCTTACGTGGCCGGGATCATGGTGGTCATGGAGACCTCCCTCGCGATCGGGGAGGGGCGGGTCGAGACCGCATGGACGTTCGTGCGCGGTGACGAGCGACACACCGAGCGCAGCTCGATCCGTCTGTACACGCTGCACGAGCTGACCGAGCTGCTCCGTGAGGCCGGCTTCAGCTCGTTCCAGGCGCGGGACGACGCGCTCGAGCCGTTCGAGCTCGGCTCGCGCCGCCTGTGGCTGGTGGCCCGGACCTAGCCGCTCGCTCGCCGGCCCGTTCGGCCGCTCGCTCGGCACGCTCGGCGTCCCGCTCGGCCGTTCGGGCCGCCTCGGCGGCCGCCTTGGCCTGGCCGGCCGCGTCCTGCGCCTGCGCTCGGAGGCGATCCGCCCGCTCGCGGGCTCGGTCGGCGTCGGCCCGGGCCTTGATCGCGCGGCGCCGGGCCCGAGCCGCCTCGTTGGCCAGGTCGCGGGCTTCGCGCTCGGCCTCCCGGCGCGCCTCCCGGTCCTCGGCGCGCTCGGTCTCCTCGGGAGCCGCCTCGACAGGGGGCGCCGCCACGACCTCGAACCCGGTCACGCCCCCGAACCCGGAGGGCGGCGGCAGCTCCTTGGAGAGCCGTCCGGACCTCACCTGCTCGGCGGAGCGCTCGTCGAGGGAGGCGGCCTCGA
Source organism: Candidatus Velamenicoccus archaeovorus (assembly GCA_041946645.1). Lineage (GTDB taxonomy): Bacteria > Actinomycetota > UBA4738 > UBA4738 > HRBIN12 > DASQQQ01. The sequence continues at coordinate 1,152 of JBHGAT010000474.1, forward strand.
ACGTGGAGGCCACCGCTTCGACCGCCGCCGCCGAACCGTGGCCGTGGTCCCGCAGGAGCCGTTCGGCTGCCTGGACGAGCGCGGCCACGGCCCGCCGTCGCCGGTCCATAGCTTCCCGGAACCCGTCGGCGCGAACGCCGGACAGCGCCCTGCGTTGGATCGACCGGAGCTCCGCCCCCGCGGCGAGCAGCTCCTCGAGCTCGTCCGGACGGGTCCGCACCACCTGGTCCACCGCCCACGCCGCGACCGTCGGCCGTCGCAGCGCCCGGACCTCGGCCGCCTCCTCGGCGCGGCCCGCGGACCGCAGCCGCTCGACCAGCTCGTCGCGGGCGGAGACGAACCCGCCGGGCTCCACCGTGAAGAGCCGGTCGACCTCCTCGTCGACGGGCTCGGGATCGCGCGCCATCC
>JBHGAT010000475.1:0-1559 GCA_041946645.1 Candidatus Velamenicoccus archaeovorus
CGCGAGCTCCGGCGCCCCGGCCACGCCGAGCCGCCCGTCGTCGCGGAGGGCCACGTCGGCGGGCGAGGCCTCGAGCAGGTGCGCCGCCAGCAGCCGCGCCTTCTCCAGCACCTGCGTCGACGCGTTCCACACCGCGGTCCCACCGAGCTGGAGCGAACGCGACCCGTACGTCCCGTCGCCGGCCGGCACCAGGCCGGTGTCCGAGTGGACCACCGAGATCCGCTCGATGGGGATCGCCAGGAGGCCCGAGGCGATCTGGGCCAGCGAGGTCTCGTGCCCCTGGCCGTGCGGCGAGAGCCCGCTGAGGACGGTGGCCGTGCCGTCCGGATGGACCTCGACGCCGCCGAACTCACGGCCCGCGAACGCCGTGACCTCGACGTACGCGCTCACGCCGATCCCGAGCGGCCGCCGGTCCCCCCGAGCGCGGCGCTCGGCCTGCTCGGCCCGGAGCGCCTCGTACCCGGCGAGGCGGAGGGCCTCGTCGAGGGCGCGCCCGTAGTCCCCCACGTCGTACGTGGTGCCCACGGCCGTCCGGTGGGGGAACGCGTCGGGCGGGATCAGGTTGCGGCGCCGGACCTCGACGGGATCCATGCCGAGCTCGGCCGCCACCAGGTCCATGGCCCGCTCGAGCAGCGCCGTGGCCTCGGGCCGCCCGGCGCCGCGGTACGCGGACACCGGGGTGGTGTTGGTCACGACCGAGCGTCCGCGCGAGGCGATCCGGGGGATCCGGTAGACGCCCGAGAGCATCGAGCGCGTGGTCGGCGCGAGGTACGCGCCGACCGGGTAGGCGCCCATGTCGGCCACCAGGTCCACCCGGAGGCCGACCACCCTGCCGTCGCGCCGGGCGCCGAGCTCGACCTCCTGCACCTGGGCCCGCCCGTGGGTCAGGCTCACCATGCTCTCGGACCGCGTCTCGGTCCACCGCACCGGCCGGCCCAGCCGGACCGCCGCGGCCGCCACGGCCAGGTACTCGGGGGAGACGACCAGCTTGGCCCCGAACCCGCCGCCCACGTCGGGCGCGATCACGCGGATCCGCCGCTTGTCCAGGTGCAGCCACTCGGCCAGGTCGCCACGCACGTCGAAGGGGATCTGCGTCGAGACCCAGACCGTGAGCGACCCGTCCGGGTCCGGCACCACGACGCAGCCGTTGGTCTCCATCGGCACGGGGGCCAGGCGCTGGTTCACGAACCGCCCCCTGACCACGACCTCGGCGCCGGCCAGGACGTCCTCGTCCCACTGCGCGGCGAACGTGTGCACGACGTTGGTGCCGGCCTCGGGGAAGAGCAGCGGCGCGCCGGGCTCGAGCGCGCCGACGGGGTCCACCACCACGGGGAGCGGGTCGAGCTCGACCACCACGGCCTCCGCGGCGTCCTGGGCCCTGCCCAGGTCCTCGGCGATCACCAGCGCGAGGGGGTCGCCCACGAACCGCACGGTGTCCCCCGCCAGCACGGGACGCTCGAACGGCCCGTGCACGTTGCCCGAGGGCGGCTGGGGGTCCAGCTCGAGGTCCGCGGCCGTGAGCACGGCGACCACACCGGGCGCCGCCTGGGCCGCGCTCG
>JBHGAT010000476.1:0-1557 GCA_041946645.1 Candidatus Velamenicoccus archaeovorus
CTCGGACGAGTCCGGATCGGACCAGGTGTACGCCTGGGACCTCGGCACGGGGACCCGGCAGCGCCTGAGCGACGAGCCGATGGGCGTGATCCACGCGGCCGTCACCGCCGAGGGCGACCGCGCCGTGTGGTTCCGCGACGAGACCGGCGACGAGTCCGGGTCCTGGATGGCCGTGCCCTTCGAGGGTGGGTCGGCCGAGCCGCTCCTGCCCGGCGCACCGGTTGGGTGGCCGGAGGGGATCGCGTTCGCACCGGGGGTGGTGGCGGCCGTGCTGGCGGACCACCAAGGCGGGTTCGGCGTCTTCGTCTCGCTCGGCGGCGGCCCGGCCAGGGAGCTCTACCGGGACGCGGACGCCGTGGAGATCGGGCAGACCGAGTGGGAGCACGAGGGGCAGGACCGCTCGGGGCTCTCGGCCGACGGAGCGCTGCTGTGCGTCTCGACGGCACAGGACGGCGACAACCTGCATCGGGCGCTGCTCGTGCTCGATGTGCGGACCGGCGCCGAGCTCGGCCGGCTGGCCGACGGTCCGGGGCTCGGGCTCCAGCCGCTGGCCTGGTCGCCGGTGCCGGGGGAGCAGCGGCTGGCCCTCTGCCACGAGCTCCGGGACGCGCTCCGGCCGGCCCTCTGGAACCCCTCGACCGGCGAGCGGACGGACCTCGACGTCGACCTCCCCGGCCAGCTGTTCCCCGTCGACTGGTGGCCCGACGCCGGCTCGCTGTTGCTCGTTCAGCGACACGACGGCCGCGACGCCCTGTACCGCCTCGACCTGGGCGACGGCGCCGTGTCCGAGATCCTCCCACCCTCGGGAGAGATCCACGGTGCCGGTGTGCGTCCCGACGGCCGCGTCTGGTTCCGGCTGTCGGGCGGCGCGACCCCGCCGCGCATCCTGGACGACCGGGGGGAGGAGGTGCTGGCCCCCGACGGGCCGAGATCGCCGGGCGGACGGCCCTACCGGTCCTTCCACTGCACCAACCCCAGCGGCGACCGTGTGCACGGGTTCGTGGTCCTGCCCGAGGGGGACCCGCCGTTCCCCACGTACATGAAGATCCACGGCGGCCCCAACTGGCTCTACATGGACACGTGGTGGCGGGACGTCCAGGCGTACGTGGACCACGGGATCGCCGTGGCCATGGTGAACTACCGGGGCTCGACCGGGTACGGCCGGGCCTGGCGCGACCACATCATCGGCAACATCGGGTTCCCGGAGGTCGAGGACACGGTCGCCGGGCTCGACCACCTGATCGCCGAGGGGATCGCGGACCCCGAGCGAGCCGCGATCGGCGGCTGGTCGTGGGGTGGGTACACGACGCTGCTCGCGATCGGGCTGCACCCCGACCGGTTCGCCTGCGCCGTCGGCGGGGTGCCGGTGGGGGACTATGCGTCGTCCTACGACGGTTCGGCGCCGGGTCTGCAGGCGTACGATCGCTCGCTGCTCGGCGGGACGGTGTACGAGGTGCCGGACCTGGTCCGCGAACGTTCACCGATCACGTACGCCGGTCGGGTGAGGACCCCGACGCTGGTGATGGTCGGCGAGCACGACACGCGCTGCCCGCCCGA
>JBHGAT010000477.1:0-1550 GCA_041946645.1 Candidatus Velamenicoccus archaeovorus
TTCTTCATCGGTCTCAAGTTCCTCTATTCGGTCTCCTCGGAGCAGATCCACGGCGTCGGAAGGGACGCCGATCGGATCGCCCGGAGGATCGCCGCCCGGCGCCGCGTGCGCCGCGCGGATCGATCCGTGGGCGGATCACAGGCGGAGCGAACCGCACAGCAGCCCTAAGCCGTTCGATCCCGCAGCGGGCGTGATCTTGGGAAGGACGGAGTCCGTCCGCGCCTCTCGATACGGACGTAGAGATCCGCCAGCCGATCGCGTTCGAGCGCTCGGCGTCCGGGCCAGGTCGGCCGGGCTCACCAGTGAGGGGTGACCCTGCCGAGGCGCTCTTCCGCGAAGCGATCGAGCGACTCGGCCGCAGCCGGATCGCGGTGCATCTGGCCCGAGCCCAGCTCGTGGACGGCGGATGGCTGCGGCGCGAGAACCGGCGTGCGGACGCGCGCGAACACCTGCGCGCCGCCCTCACGCGCCACGGGGCTCAGGTCGCGCCGCCGGCGAGGGACGGCCTCTCCAACCCCGACATCGGTGCACAGCTGTTCATCAGCCCCCGAACCGTCCAGTACCACCTCCGCAGGGATCAACCAGACGCCGGCCTCGCCGACGAGCGTCCTCATCGCGTGCCGAGCACCGCCTCGACGTCGTCGAGATGCTCGCTCCGGTGGGCAGCGCGCACGCGGTAGATCGGGCTCTCCGGGTCCTCCGGGTACATCCGGTCCGGGGGGAGCTCCGCGACGCGAGCGTCGGTCGCCTCCGCGATCTCGAGCGACAGCCGGATGAGCTCCGCCGGAGGCACGGCATGGATCAGCGGGCGGCTGGCGTCGTTGATCCAGTCGACGTCCTCCGGCTCCGTGTCGGAGGCGATGAAGGGCTCGCCGCGCGCCAGCTTGTCGGCGAGCGCGAGGATCCGCGCGTCCCAGAACGCGATGTGCCCGAACACGGCCGCGACCGTCCAGTACTCGTTCACGGGACGCCGCATGTCGGCGTCGCTCAGGCCATCGGCGATCCGGCGCATGCGCTCGCGTTCCCGGGTGTTCTCCGCCACGTACGACCGCTCGTCCATCAGCGTTCCATCCTGCCGACGAGACGTCCCAGGCGCAACCGCCGGGGCTCCGGTGGACGAACGCGCCGCCGCTGGTCCGGACGGACGACGGACCGTTCCTCCGCGCGGGCGATCTGTCGCCGGACGGGGATCCCGCGCACGACGTCGTCTGGCACGGGGTCGACAGCCGGCCGGCGCGGACGTGTGGGAGTCGCGCCGGTGGCGTTCTACGCGTGGGAGCGGTCTCCAGAGCCGGCCCCGATGCGCTCGATGGCCGCCCCGACCGCATACGGGGGCTGATCCTCGGCGCCAACCTGGTCACGGGGCACGGGGGACAAGCGCACACGTCCGCGACGCGCTCTCGTCGCTGGACTTCTTCCTCCATGCGGACCTGTTCATGAGCCCGACGGCAGAACGGGCCGACGTGGTGTTGCCGGTCACCAGCGCGTTCGAGGCCTGCGGATCGTCACGACGCTCAGCACCGGTCGGCGGCTGCTCCCGGCGCCTCCGT
>JBHGAT010000478.1:0-1541 GCA_041946645.1 Candidatus Velamenicoccus archaeovorus
AGGTTGGTGACCAGGGCCTGGAGGGGATGACCCTCCTCGAACACCGGCGCGGGGATCCGCTCGAGCAGCGTCCGGAACAACGGCTCGAGGTCGGGGCTCAGCGCCTCGGGATCGGTCCCGCAGTGCCCCGCGCGCGCGTCGGCGTACAGGATCGGGAAGTCGATCTGGTGCTCGTCGGCGTCGAGGTCCAGGAACAGCTCCTCGACCTCGTGGACGACCTCGGCGGGGCGGGCATCGGGCCGGTCGACCTTGCTCACCACCAGGATCACCGGGAGGCGGGCCTCGAGCGCCTTGCGCAGCACGAACCGCGTCTGCGGCAGCGGCCCCTCGCTCGCGTCGACCAGCAGGAGCACCCCGTCCACCATCGTGAGCGCCCGCTCGACCTCGCCCCCGAAGTCGGCGTGCCCGGGCGTGTCGACGATGTTGACCTTCACGCCCTCGAACCGGACCGCCGTGTTCTTGGCCAGGATCGTGATGCCCTTCTCGCGCTCGAGGTCCATCGAGTCCATGACCCGCTCGGCCACGTCCTGGTTGGCCCGGAACGCCCCGGTCTGCCACAGCATGGCGTCGACCAGCGTGGTCTTGCCGTGATCCACGTGGGCCACGATGGCGACGTTGCGCAGGTCGTCCCGCGTCCGGAGGGGAGGCATGGCACCAAGGGTAGCGGACCCCCCACGGATCCCTGACCCCCGGACAGGAGCGTGGCTTTACGAGCCGCGTTCCACGGTGTAGAGAGACCCATCCGGGACACACCGTGTTCGGGGACGAGCCGAAGGGGGATCGATGATCGTTCCGCATCCGAAGCAGCGCCGCACGCCGATGAGCCGTCGCGAGTTCCTCCGCCGGGCCGGCGCCGCCGGCGTCGCCCTGCCCAGCCTGTCGGCGATCCTCGCCGCCTGCGGGGGCAGCTCCGATGTCGGCTCCGGCGGCGGTGGCGGCTCCCCCGGCCCCGGCCTGCAACTGGCCCGTCCCGACAGCCCCGTGACCCTGCCGACCGAGGGCAACCCGGCCATCGAGGACGGCCTGCCGCCGGAGGCCGGCCCGCTCAGGATCTTCGGCTACGCCGACTACATCTGGAAGAAGGTCCGGAACCGGTTCTCCGACACGTACGGCGTGGGGATCGAATACACGGTGTTCGACACGCCGGAGGAGATGGTCGCCAAGCTCCGGTCGGGGACATCCGACTTCGACCTGATCGTCTCGGTCACGCTGGAGAACGTCGGGAAGCTCGCCTTCGGCAAGCTGATCCAGCCCCTCAACAAGAGCTACCTCCCGAACCTGGCCAACGTCTGGGACGTGTTCCAGGACCCCTTCTACGACGCCGGCGCCCGGTTCACCGCGCCCTACACCGTCTACACCACCGGGATCGGCTACCGGAACGACCTCGTGACGACGGACATCGCCTCGATGGACGATCCGTACGACATCCTGTGGGATCCGCGGTACGCGGGTCAGGTCCACCTGCTGAACGGCTCGCGCGACACGCTGGCCGCCGCCCTGCTGCGGATGGGCGCCGACGTGAACACCGACGACACCGCCAC
>JBHGAT010000479.1:0-1536 GCA_041946645.1 Candidatus Velamenicoccus archaeovorus
GGGCCGGATCAGACGCCGTCGAGCCGGTCGATCGTGGCTCGGGAGGGCGGGCGCTCCGCGCGCAGGCGCTCGGCAACGCGCTCGGCCTCCCGCATGACGCGGAGGACGTTGCGGCCCGCGATCTTCGCCAGGTCCTCGTCCGTGTAGCCGCGATCGGCGAGCTCGGCGAACAGCGACGGGTAGCGCGAGACGTCCTCCAGCCCGTCCGGCACCGCCCGGGTGCCGTCGAAGTCGCCGCCGATGCCGACGTGGTCGATCCCCGCGACCGAGCGCACGTGGTCGACGTGGTCGGCCACGTCGCCCACGGTGGCGGCCGGGGGCGGCTGCGTCTCCTCCCACGCCTCGAACGCCGCCCGCACGGCCTCCGGGTCGTCGGGATGCTCCGCGCGGAGGCGCTCGGTCTCCGCCCATGCCGCGCGGTTCGAGGCCGCGCCCTCGGCGGTGAGGAACCACGGCACGAAGGTCACCATCACCACGGCGCCGGTCCGGGCGACGAGCTCCAGCACGTCGTCGGGAACGTTGCGGGGGACGTCGCACAGCGCTCGGGCCGACGAGTGCGAGAAGATCGTGGGCGCCTCGGAGATCTCCATGGCCTGCCGCATCGTGTCGTCCGAGGTGTGCGAGAGGTCGACCAGCATGCCCGAGCGGTTCAGCTCGCGCACCACCTCCTCGCCGAACCGCGTGAGCCCGCCGTGCGGATGCCGACCGGTGGCCGAGTCCGCCCACGGCGTGTCGTCGTTGTGCGTGAGCGTCAGGTAGCCGACGGCCAGGCCGGCCAGGATCCGCAGGGTCCCCAGCGAGCACCCGATCGCGTGCCCGCCCTCCACGCCGATCATCGAGGCCACCCGTCCGGCCCGTGCGATCCGCTCGACGTGATCGGCCGAGCGCGCCAGCTCGAGCCGGTCGGGGTGGGCGAGCACGAGCTCGTGCAGCGCATCGATCTGCTCGAGCGTCCGGGTCACCGCCAGGTCCGCCGGCAGGTCCGACGGCACGTACACCGACCAGAACTGCGCACCGACGCCGCCGGCCGCCAGCCGCGGCAGGTCGGTGTGGAACCGCGGGCACGGGTCCCCGACGTCGGGCTCCTCACCGTCGCGCTCGCGGGCCTCGCGGAGCTCCCAGAGGAGGTCGTTGTGCCCGTCGACGAGCGGGGCGGCCCGCAGCAGCTCGAGCGCGCGATCCGGCGTCACGGAACCCCGGCGCTCACGGGATCAGCCCGAAGATCGTCGCGGGCGAGCCCGACCCGCGCGCGTTCCGAGGGCCGCCCACGACGACCCACGCCCCCGAGGGCGGCAGCGCCTCGAGGTTCGTGAGGTTCTCCAGGTCGATCCGGTGCCGGTGGAACACCAGCGAGCTCTCGCGGAACCGCTCGTCGGTCCCGGGGTCGGGACCGAAGGTATCGGTGCCGAGCGCGCCTCGCTCCCCGAGCACGCCCTGTCGGATCAACCACTCCACGGCGCGCAGGGAGAACCCCGGCTGGTGGAACCCTCGCCTGCCGGTGCCGCAGTTGTAGTAGTTCGGCGTGCCGGGGACGTG
>JBHGAT010000048.1:0-12954 GCA_041946645.1 Candidatus Velamenicoccus archaeovorus
GCTCCAGCCCGGCGTACGTGGCCAGCACGTCGGGCACGTCCTGGTCGGCGATGCTCACGACCCGGGGCGCCGTACGCCGCATGGACGCCAGGGTCCGGGCGGCGGCCTCCGAGCCCGGGTTGGGCAACCCCATCGCGTTGGCCATCGACCGGCGGCCCCGGTACCGGACGATCCGCGGCTTGGGGTTGCCCCGGCGGGGCAGCCGGGTGATCGTCCCGCCCACGACGTAGCCGAACCCCAGGCGCCCGAGCGCGTCGAGGTGCCGACAGGACTTGTCGAACCCGGCTGCCAGCCCGATCGGGTTGCGCAGGGCGATCCCGGCGAGATCCACGCGGAGCGCCGGGTCGTCGACGGCACCCCCGATGGCCTCCCAGGGGAGCGGGAGCCCGAGGAGCCGGACGGCGAACCGGTGGGCGGCCTCCGGGGGGAGGGCGAAGAAGACCGGCTTGGCGACCGCCCGGTACAGGCCCATCGAGGGCCTATGCTACCCGCCGTGTCGGACGACCTGGCCCGGCGGCTGCTCGACGCATCGGAGATCCACGGTGACTTCGTCCTGTCCTCCGGCAGGCGCTCGACCACGTACTTCGACAAGTTCCGGTTCCTCACCGACCCGCCCCTGCTCCGGGAGGTGGCCCACGCCGTGGCCGGGCTCCTGCCCCCCGACGTGACGCATCTCGCCGCGCCCGAGGGGGCGGCCACCCTGCTCGCGGCCGCGGTGGGCCTGGAGACCGGCAAGCCGATCGCCGTGGTGCGCAAGGAGCCCAAGGAGTACGGGATGCGCACCCAGCTCGAGGGCCACGCCCCGGCCGGCGCTCGGGTCGCGCTGATCGAGGACGTGTCGACGACCGGCCATCAGGTGGCGAAGGCGGCGAAGGTCCTCCAGGACGGCGGGTGCACCGTGGCGCTGATCGTGCTCGCGATCGACCGGGGCGGGGCCGCGGCGCTCCGAGCGCAGGGGTACGAGGTCCGGACCGTGGCCGAGGTGCACCCGGTCGACTGAGCGACGCCGGTCAGCCCGGTGTCAGCGGCGTCGTGGAGCTCGCTGCCGGGAGCACGCAGCGCCACACCTGAAGCCGCCACAGCAGCCGGCTGCCCCGCGCGTGGAGGTCGAGGATCCCGTCCTTCATCATCTGCGCGACCGCCCGGGACCTGGCCACCACGTCCGGGAGGGGGAACTCGCGCGACTTCAGCGCGTGGAGGTTGGCCGCGCCGAAGATCCGTTTGGCCACCTCGAGGATGCGGTTCTCGGCCTGGATCGTGCCGGTGGGCAGGTACAGGCGCCCGCCGGCGGCCAGGCAGTCGTTCTCGCGGATGCTCTCGAGCATCGCCGCCGGCAGCTCCGATCCGGTCGGCCCGCCGGCCCGCCCGTCGGGGAACCACCCCGACACCTGCGCGATCTCGTCGGGGATGCCGGACACGTCCCCGATGATCACCTCGGCCTTCTCGCCCCGCACCGGCTCGAGCAAGCTTCCCACGCGGAACTCGCACCGGTCGGACACGCCGAGACGGCTGGCGTTCTGCCGGGCCACCTCGACGGCCTCGGCCGAGATGTCGCAGCCGATCACGCGCCGGGCGCCGAGCCGGGCCGAGACGAAGGACAGGACGCCGCTCCCGCAGCCGACGTCGATCACCGTATCCCCGGGCTCGATCTCGAGGGCCTCGGCGATGGTCTGGCTGGTGTGGGTGGGGGCGAAGACGCCGGGGTTCAACAGGTACGCGAAGGGGCCCGTGCGCCCCTTCCACTCGCGCTCCTCGTAGACCCCCGTCTCGACCATCGGCGCCATGGTGCGCAGGGTGTGGAGCAACAGTCAACCGCGGTCCCACCGGCGCGGCGTGCTCAGACGACCGGCGCGTCGACGGGAGTCGACCCCCCCGGCACCAGGTCGCCGGCCTCGACCGCGGCGGCGTCCCGCTCGGCGGCGGCGCTCACCAGGCGGGTGTCCACCCCGCGGTGGCCCGGCGGGTAGCGGCCGATCCGACCTGCCGCCCGGCGGAGCAGGCGGATCGCGCCGTGCGCGTTGCCCCGGAGCAGGTGGACGTACCCGGCGCCGAGCTGCGAGAGCCCCTTGAAGAACTCGGCGTCGTCGGTGTCGCGGGCCTGCTTCCAGGCCGTCTCCCAGGCCTCGTGGGCGGGGAAGAACCGGCCCGCGTTGAAGTGGTCGCGGCCCAGCCGGTGGTTCTCCTCGATGGGCAGCGCATCGAAGTCCTCGAGCACCAGCGTGCCCTCGGCGTCCCAGGGCTGCGGCCGTCCGAGCTCGTCCCGCGGCCGCTCCGGCTTGTTGCGGGTGGGCGTGGGCTTGCCCCTCTTGCCCTTCGCATCCTCGGGCATGGGCCCCATGCTACGGCGCTCGGCCTCGACGGTCCCGATCCCGCCGCGCGATGCGAGGTGGTGGTGGCGGCCGCCGCCGACCGCGGCTAGCCTCACACCGATGTCCGAACCGGACCCGGCCGAGGCCTCCCCGTCCACGGAAGCGCCCCCCGCTCGACCCGGCACGCCCCGGAGCGAGCCCTCGGCGCCCGTGCCCGAGAAGGCCCGGATGCCGCCGTGGATCCCCCGGCTGATCGTGCTGGTGATCCTGTCCGCGTTCGCCGCCTACGCGGCGCTCACGCTGTTGGGCAAGCTCCGCGACCTGATCATCTGGCTGATCACCGCGCTCTTCCTGTCGTTCGCCCTGGAGCCTGCCGTGAACTGGCTGGTCAAGCGAGGGTGGAAGCGCGGGCTGGCCACCGGGGCGGTGCTGGCGGGTCTGGCGTTGGCGTTCCTGACCCTGGTGGCGCTGATGGTGCCGCTGGTCGTGGATCAGGTGCAGCAGCTGATCCGAGAGCTCCCCGGATGGCTCGACCGGATCAGCGTCTACACGGACCGGTGGTTCGGGTTCGAGCTCACCGGCGAGAAGATCGTCGAGCGGATCACCAGCGCACAGGCGAACATCGGCAACCTCGCCTCGAACGTGGCTTCGATCGGCGCCCTGCTCCTGGGGATCGTCTTCCAGATGCTCACGATCTTCCTGTTCACCTTCTACCTGGTGGCCGACGGTCCCCGGTTCCGCCGGGCCGTGTGCTCGGCGCTCACGCCGAGGCGCCAGCGCGAGGTCCTCGACATGTGGGAGGTGGCCATCGACAAGACCGGGGGCTACCTGTACTCGCGACTGCTCCTGGCGGCGATCTCGGCGCTGTTCTCGTTCATCGTGCTGATGGCGCTCGGCGTACCCTTCGCCGTGCCGCTCGCGCTGTGGATGGGGTTCGTCTCGCAGTTCATCCCGGTGATCGGCACGTACATCGCCGCCGCCGTGCCGCTGTTGGTCGCCCTGCTGTCCGATCCCTGGTCCGCGCTGATCTTCCTGATCTACGTGGTCGTCTACCAGCAGATCGAGAACTATCTGCTCAGCCCGCGGATCACGGCCCGGACGATGTCCCTGCACCCGGCCGTGGCGTTCTTCGCCGCGCTCGCCGGCGGCAGCCTCAACGGGATCGTCGGCGCGTTCATGGCCCTGCCGGCCGCCGCCATCATCCAGGCGATCATCTCCAGCTACCTCACCCGGCACGAGGTGGTCGAGACCGAGCTCACCCGCGAGCTCGTGGCGCCGGGCGGCGAGGAGCCGGCACCCGGGAGCGGCCCTGAGCCCTCGCCCCGGAACGGCCCCTTCGCGCGATGGCGCCGGGCCCGGGCCGAGCCCCGCTGACGTCTCCCGCTCGTCCCCTCACCGCTTCCGCAGCTGCCGGACGCGCTTGCGGCTGCGCAGCACCCGCTCGGTCATCGGGATGATGCTGATCGAGCCGTCCGTCTCCAGGTAGGCCACCCGGACCTCCTCCGCCGTCGACAGCCCGTGCTCGCGCAGGGCCGAGCGCACCTCCTCGAGGTCGATGCCCTCCTTCCGGAGGTTGGCGGTCAGGTACCTCCCGTCCCGGATCAGCATCGTGGGGGTCCCCTCCAGCAAGCGCTCGAACCGGGGGGTCAGCAGGCGGACCCGCGACACGGCGAAGTTCAGGACCAGCAGCACCGCGGCCGCCAGGATCCCTCCCTGGAGCGACGTGTCCGGCCCGACCATCGCGTTCTGCACCGCGTTGGCGATCAGCAGGATCACCACGAGGTCGAACACCGTCATCTGGCCGAGCTGGCGCTTGCCCATCATCCGCAGGCCCGCGAACACGGCCGCATACACGACGACGCTGCGGACCACGATCTGCCACCACTGCGAGCCGAGCTCGAACATGCGCGTTGCCCTTCTCCCGGGGGCGGACGGGACCGCCCGTCGTCCGAGCGGTCGTGCCGCCCGCGAGGCGAAGTGTCGGACCTCCCGCCGGCCGATGCCAGCTGCGCGCGGACGCGTGAGAGACTCGCCACGTGGAGCCCACGCGCATCACGCTGGTCCCCCACACGCACTGGGACCGCGAGTGGTACGAGCCGTTCGACCGCTTCCTCGAACGGCTGGTGGCGATGATGGACACGCTGATCGAGCTCGCCGACGCCGGCTTCCCACACTTCCACCTGGACGGCCAGACCGCGATGATCGATGACTACCTCGCGGTTCGGCCCGAGCGGGCCGCCGACGTCGAACGACTGGTCCGCGGGGGCAAGCTCTCGGCCGGTCCTTGGGTCGCCCAGATGGACGAGTTCCTGACGTCGGGCGAGTCCCACATCCGCAACCTCGAGATGGGTCTGGCCCGGGCCGCCGAGCTCGGCCGGCCGCTCCGGATCGGGTACCTGCCCGACCAGTTCGGCCACGTCGGGCAGATGCCGCAGCTCCTCCGGCGCGCCGGGATCGAGCGCGCCGTGCTGTGGCGCGGCGTCCCCTCGACGATCGACCGGACCCGGTTCCGGTGGGAGGCGCCGGACGGCAGCGCGGTGGTGACCGAGTACCTCGCCTTCGGATACTTCCTGGGCGGCGACCTCCACCGGTTCACCGAGCCGGAGTCCCTGGCAGAAGCCTTGCGCCGCAAGGCGGAACACATGGCTCCGTTCCTGGCGAGCGACCGCTTGCTGATCACGGTGGGCGCCGATCACGCCGGTCCGGACGCCACCCTGCCGGAGCGCGTGGCCGCGGCGCAGCCGCTGCTGCCCGGCGCGACCGTCCGGATCGGCTCGCTCGAGGACCATCTGGCCGACGACCACGACGAGGGGCTGCCGGTGTGGCGTGGCGAGCTCCGATCGTCGGCGCGCGCCCACCTGCTGCCGAACGTGGCCTCGGCGCGCGCCCACCAGAAGCGCGAGCGCGGCCGGATGGAGGCCCTGCTCGAACGCTGCGCCGAGCCCCTGGCCGCCCTGGTCCCCGGGGTGGCCTGGCCGGCCCGGGAGCTCCGGCGGGCGTGGACGCTGATGCTCTGGAACGGCGCGCACGACTCGGTGTGCGGCTGCTCGCACGACGGGGTGGCCCGGGACGTGGACGCTCGGTACGCGGAGGTGCGCCGGATCGGCGAGGCGATCGTCGACCGCGCGCTCCGGACCCTGGCCTCCCGGGTCCGCTCGCGGGGGATCCTGCGGTTCGACCCGTCCCCCTTCGAGCGGGAGGGCGTTCCCGGCCTGGGCTGGTCGGTGGTGCCCGAGGCGACGCCGCCGCTCGAGCGCCCGGTCGATCTTCGCCTGCAGGACGGGTGGGTCGTCGCGGGTGAGGTCGCGTTCCGGCTGCTCGACGAGCCCGACGTCGGGGACCTGTACACCTTCTGCCCCGCGACCGAGGATCGGACGGCGTCGCCCCCCGCCGAGCTGCGGGTCGAGGGCGGCCGCGCCACGGCCGCGTTCGAGGACGTCGTGGTCGAGGTCGACGTCACCTCCCGCCCCGACGAGCCGTTCGTCCGGCTGAGCGGCACGATCGACAACCGACGGCCGGACCACCGCCTACGGCTCCACGTGCACCTGCTCGAGCCCGCCGACGGCTCGGTGGCGGGCGCTCCCTTCGAGCTCGTGGACCGGCCGCTCCGCTCGGAGGGGAGCGAGCTCGAGGCGCCCTCCCCCACCTGGCCGGCGTCCCGGGTGGTGCTGGCCGGCGGGGTGGCCGTCTACGACGAGGGCGTGGTCGAGTACGAGGTGACCGGCGACGAGCTCGCCGTCACGCTGCTCCGCGCGGTCGGCACGATCAGCCGCGACCACCTGGCCACCCGGCCGTTCCCGGCCGGCCCGGACGTGCCCACGCCGCAGGCGCAGTCGATCGGCCGCAGCGCGTTCGCGCTCGGGCTGCAGGCTCCCGCCGAGCGCGACGGCCTGCTCCCCGCCTGGGAGCGCTTCGCGCTGCCGCTGCTGGAGGTCCCGGCGCCCGGCGGGGGGGACCTGCCCGACGACGGCACGCTCCTGGAGGTGACCGGCCAGGCCGTGCTCTCGAGCGTCCGGCGCCGCGACGGCCATCTCGAGGTCCGGCTGTGGAACCCCCGCAAGGACCGAGCCGTGGAGGCGGTCGTGGGCGGCCGGGCCGTCCGGCTCGGCCCGGCGAGGATCGAGACGGTGGAGCCGGACTGAGCCCGATCCGGGTCACGTCCCCGGGTCGAGGGCCCGGCGCGGCGATCGACGCGCGCCCGGCGATCCCGCTCCCCGCCGGCGTAGGCTCGTGCCGTGGACGACCTCTCACCCCAGGACGCGCGCACCAAGGCCCGGCTGCCCGTCTTGACCTCCGTGGTGCACCGGCTGCGGCGCGACCGGGCGCCGATGCTCCCCCATCCCGGGCCGGTCGAGGGCGAGCACCGTATCGGAGGCAGGTCGGGCGCGCTCCGGGCGGCCATCTTCGGCGCCAACGACGGGCTGGTCTCGAACGTGGCGCTGATCATGGGGGTGGCCGGCGCCGGGGTCGCCTCGGAGGTGATCCTGGTCGCGGGGGTGGCCGGGTTGCTGGCCGGCGCGTTCTCGATGGCCGCCGGGGAGTACGTCTCGATGCGGGTGCAGCGCGAGGTCTTCGAGCGCCTGATCCACCTGGAGGCGCACGAGATCGCCACGGATCCCGACGCCGAGCGCGACGAGCTCACCCGCCTCTACCAGGACAAAGGCGTCTCCCCGGACCTCGCGAGGCAGCTGGCGGACGAGGTCATGCGCGACCCCCGGAGCGCGCTCGAGACGCACGCGCGCGAGGAGCTGGGGCTCGACCCGCGCGAGGGGCTGGGCAACCCGTGGGCCGCGGCCGGCTCGTCGTTCGCGACCTTCGCGGCGGGCGCCCTGGTCCCGCTCCTGCCGTTCGTCTTCTCGTCGGGGAACGCTGCGGTCCTGCTCTCGGCGGCCCTTACCCTGCTCGCGCTGTTCGGCGTGGGCGCCGGCATGTCGTTCCTCACGGGTCGCAGCCCGCTGTGGTCGGGGGCTCGGATGCTCCTGATCGGCGGCTCGGCGGCAGCGGTCACCTACCTGGTGGGTGCGCTCCTCGACGTCACGGTGGGGCTCTGAGTCACGTCCGTCCGAGCCCGCCGGCGGCGTCCGGGTCGGCCACCACCACGACCCGCGAGGAGCGTACGCGGGCCGCCGGGACGTCGCCGTCCTCGATCAGCCGGCGGAGCGCGGGACGCTTGGCCCGGCCCGTCACCAGGAAGACGGCCAGGCGGGCCGCGGACAGCACGGGGAGCGTGAGGGTCATCCGGCGATGATCGGGGCGGTCGACCAGGACCGCCGCACGCTCCCGCTCGCCCAGCGCAGGGTCGCCGGGGAACAGGGAGGCCGTGTGCCCGTCCTCGCCGAGGCCCAGGAACACCAGGTCGAGCGGGGGGATCCCGGGCCCCAGGACGCGCTCGAGCTCGTGCTCGTACGCGACGGGGTCGCAGCCGGTCATCGGGTGCACGCGGGCGGCCACGCGAGACAGCAGCGCCTCGCGAGCCATCCGGAGGTTGGAGTCCGGGTGGTCGGGCGGCACGCAGCGCTCGTCGCCGAAGAACACGTCGACGGCGCCCCAGGGGTAGGAGGTCTCGGCCAGCCGCCGGTACAGCGTGCGAGGCGTGGAGCCGCCGGACAGGGCCACGGTGCGAGGCGCCGCCTGCACGAACAACGCCACCGCCGCGCCCACCCAGTCCTCCTCCACGAGGAGCTCTCGGTGCGGGCTCACCCCTCCTGGCCCCGGTTGCGGATGCCGGCCAGCTCCTCGAGCCCGCTGCGGAGGGCCTCGTAGCGGCGGTCGCCCAGCTCGCGACGGGCCCGGCCCTCCAGCGCGGCCATCTCGCGCCGGGCCTCGGCCACGAACCGGCGCCCCCTCGCCGTCAGCCGGACGATCTTGGCCCGCGCGTCCTCGGGATCGGGTACCCGACGGACCAGGCCGTCGTCCTCGAGGCGGTCGACGATCAGCATCATGCCCTGCTTGGTCATGCCGGCCCGGCGGGCCAGCTCGGTGAGCCGCGTCCCCGACCGCCGGTCGATGTGCATGAACACGGCCGCGTGGGCCGGCCTCGCCTCCGGATAGCCGCGCTCCTCCATCCCGGCGACCAGCTCGGCGCCGAGCGCCCGGTGGGCCTCCAGGAGCAGCCTGACCAGGTCGGGGTCCGCCACGGCCCGATGGTGGGCGGCGAGCCTCCATCCGTCAACCCCGTTGACCGTGCCGCGCGGTAGCCTCGGGCCCATGACGATCGACGTGCGACCGGTCCGACCGGACGAGATGGAGGAGGCCGGGCGGGTCACGGCCCTCGCCTATCGCGAGTTCGCCACGCCCGGGGACCCCGACTGGGACACCTACCTGAGCAGGATCGCCGACGTCGGCGAGCGTCACGGACGCACCTGCGTCCTGGTCGCCGTCGAGGCGGGCAGGGTCTTCGGCTCGGTGACGCTGGAGCTCGACGGCCGCACCGAGCCCGACGAGGAGGACCGGCCGCTGGCCCCGGACGAGGCTCATGTCCGCATGCTGGGCGTCCACCCGGAGCACCGACGCCGGGGGATCGCCCGCCGCCTGATGGACGCCTGCATGGACGAGGCTCGCAAGGCCGGCCGGACCCGCCTCACGCTCAACACGACCCAGCGCATGCAGGCCGCGCAGCGCATGTACGAGGCCCTGGGGTTCCGACGCACGCCGGACCGCGTCTTCCCCGACGGGTTCGTCCTCCTCGGCTACGAACGCCGGATCTGAACCTCCGGGTGGTGCGGGCGTGGGCCCGGAGCGAGCGACGGCCCGAGCGACCGGGGCCGGACGGTCAGGCGGCGTCGCCCGGGTCGCTCGCCGTCCGGACCACCTCGCCCGAGGCGAGCACCACGCCGTCCTGGGTGACGGCCTCCATGCTCCCGCTGCGGAACTGCTGCTGGTACAGCCGGGCGTAGATGCCGCCGTTGGTCACCAGCTCGGCGTGGCTCCCGCGCTCGACGATCCGTCCCCGGTCCACCACGAAGATCACGTCGGCCGACAGGATCGTCGACAGCCGGTGGGCGATGGCGATGGTCGTGCGCCCGCGCATCAGCGGGCGCAGGGCTTCCTGGACCAGCCGCTCCGAGGTGGTGTCCAGGCTGGAGGTGGCCTCGTCGAGGATCAGGATCCTGGGGTCCTTGAGGACCACGCGGGCGATGGCCAGGCGCTGCTTCTCGCCGCCCGAGAGCTTGTAGCCGCGCTCTCCGGACGGAGCCCCGCTGGACGTCGTAGAACCGGGGGACGAGGTACGTCATCGTGGTCTTGCCGGCGCCGCTCGGCCCGACCAGCGCGGCCAGCTGTCCCGGCTGGATCTCCAGCGTCACGTCCTCGAGCGCCCACGCACGCGTGGCCACCGACGGCTCCCCGTCGTCTGACGGCTGCGGGTCCTGCCCCTCCGGAGCGTCCTCGATGGCCGGCCGGTCGTACCGGAACCACACGTGGTCGAAGGTGACCCGGCCCCGGACGGCCTCCGCCGGCAGCGGAACGGCGTCCGGTGCGTCGGCGATCTCGTGCTGCATGTCGAGGTACTCGAAGATCCGGTCGAACAGCGCGAACGAGGACTGCACCTCGGTCGAGACCTGCAGCATCGACCCGATCGGGAAGAACAGCCGGGACTGCAGCGTGGTGAACGCGACGATGTCGCCGGCCGTGAGCCCGCCCGAGCCCCGCGCGAGCACCCAGCCGGCCACCAGGTACACGAGCGCCGGCGTGATCGAGAAGAACGTCCCCACGACCGCGAAGAACGACCGACCGATCATCGTCTGCTTGATCTGCAGCCCGGTGAGCCGTTCGTTCTCGCTGCGGAACCGACCGATCTCGTGCTGCTGACGGCCGAAGGCCTTGGACAGCAGGATCCCCGACACTGAGAGCGTCTCCTCCGTGATGGCCGTGAGGTCGGCCAGGGTCTTCTGCGTGCTGGTGGCGACCTCACGGCGGGCCTTGCCGACCTTGTAGGTGAGCCACAGGAAGAACGGGAGGAGCGAGAGCGAGAGCGCCGTCAGCTGCCAGCTGATCGCGAACATCGCGATCAGCGTGCTCACGATGACCACGACGTTGGACAGGATCGAGGAGGCGGTGTCGGTCACGACCGTCTGCACGCCGCCGACGTCGTTGGCCAGCCGCGACTGGATCTCACCCGTCCGCGTGGTGGTGAAGAAGCGGAGCGGCATGAACTGCAGGTGCGAGTACAGCGCGTTGCGGAGGTCCTGCATCACGCGCAGCCCCACCAGGTTGGCCAGGTAGGTCTGGCCGATGCCGATGATCCCGGAGACGACCGGGATGGCCACCATGATCGCCACGAACACGTACAGCGTGGGCAGCTGCGGGCAGGGCTGGCCGGCGCACGAGCCCGGGGGGTTGCCGAACAGGGCTCGGTCGAAGATCAGCTTGATCATGATGGGGTTCACGACCCCCAGGCCGGAGGTGACCGCGATGGCCGCGCCGACCCACGCCACCTGCCCCCGGTATGGGCGGAACGTGGACGCGACGCGTCGGACCGTGCTGCGGCTGATCGGCCGCTGGTCCTCCTGGGGGATCGGGCGCATGAACCTGCCGTGGCCGCGCATGCTCCTCAGGGTAACCGGCGGGGCGGACGCGGTATGCCGGACGGCGCCGCTGGGGCTACGCTCCGGCGGTGGGCGTGCACGTCGAGCTCGTGGTGTTCGGGCGGATGGCGCTCGGCGCCGCCTTCGGCTACCTGATCGGGTTCGAGCGCGAGGTCCGGGGCAAGCCGGCCGGCGAGCGCACGTTCGCCCTCCTGGCGCTCGGTGCGGCGGCGGTGACCGCCGTGGGCGTCGAGCGGTTCCCGGCCTCCGCCGAGAAGGTGATCGCCGGCGTGATCACGGGCGTGGGCTCCTCGGGGCGGGGCTGATCTTCCGCGAGGCCGGGCGGCAGGTGCTCGGCCTGACCACCGCCGCGTCGTCCTGGGCGGCCGCGGCGATCGGCATCCTGGCCGGGGCGGGCGACTACCTGGCAGCGGGGCTGGCGACCATCATGGTGCTGCTGATCCTGGAGGCCAACCGCCTCCCGTTCCTCCGACGGCTCGACGAGCGGATGGAGCGCGGCGGGAGGGAGCCCGAACGGTAGCGCGGGTCCGCTTGCCCGGCCGCCCCGGGCCGGGGACCGCCGCGAGCTCGCGCGCTCGCGCGAACACCGCCTCGAGCATGGCCGCCGTGAGCTTGCCCGTGAACGTGTTCTGCTGGCTCGGGTGGAAGGCCCCGAGCAGCGTGTACGGACCCACCACCGCCTCGGCGCCGTGCCCGAACCGCGGTCTCGGCCTGGCCCGGTGCCCCCGCTCGGCGAGGGCCCGGAGCGCCCCGTCCCAGGCGAAGGCACCGAGGGGCACGATCACCCGGATCCGCTCCAACGCGGCCAGCTCCCGCACGAGGTACGGGAGGCAGGTGTCCCGCTCGAGCGGGGTCGGGCGGTTCCCCGGCGGACAGCACCGGTTGACCGCGGCCACGTAGAGGTCCCGGAGGCGCAGGCCATCGTCGTGCCCGACCGAGGTCGGCTGGTTGGCGTACCCGGCGCGGTGGAGCGCCGCGAACAGGAAGTCGCCGGAGCGGTCCCCGGTGAAGATCCGCCCGGTCCGGTTCCCCCCGTGCGCGGCCGGGGCCAGCCCCACCACCAGGACCCGGGCCCGCGGGTCACCGAACCCCGGCACCGGCTTGCCCCAGTAGACCTGGTCGGCGAACCGGGCCACCTTGACCCGGGCCGCCTCCTCGCGCCAGGCGACCAGCCGCGGGCACCGCCGGCACGCCACCACGTCGCGGCGGATCGCGTCCAGCTCGCGCGCGCTCATGCCGGCTGCGTACCCCCTTCGACCGTCGGGCCGCCGTGGATGCTAGCTCCCGCCAGGGTGGTTGCGTCTCCCGGCGTGGCTCGGTAGACATGGGACGCCGCTCGAACGCATCCCCCATGGCCGATCCCGTGTCCCGCGTCCGCCCGTTCGCCCGCGCCGCCGTCCTCGCGGTGGTCCTGGGGGTCTCGGCTGTCGGTCTGCCGTTCGCCTCCAGCGGCGCCGCCGTGCCGGAGACCACGGTGCGCATCGAGCCGATCGACCTGCGGAGCCTGCTGCGGCCGGCCCGGGGCCTGTCGATGGCCGCCGGCGGCTCCCTCCGTGCGAACCGTCCGGTCCGGACCGCGCCCACGCGGCGGTGCGCGCCGATCTGGTTCGACGGCATCGCGTTCACGTGGGACCAGGAAGGCCGCGGCACCGTGACGATCAGGACGGCCGTGGGCGCGGCGGGGAGGCTCGGCCCGGCGGTGAGCCTGGACCCCGAGGGCGGGCCCGACCCCGGCACGCCCGACGACCGTTCCGAGCGGCGCGGCTCCACCTACCTGTGGACCGGCGGGGCCCGGTGCGTGCGGCTCTCGCTCCGGATGCCGCCGGGAACGCGCATCGCGGACCTGCGGGCGGTGTTCGTCAACAGCTCGGGCACGGCCGCCGGTCCCGGCACCGGTCCTCCGGACGTCGGGCCGGTCGCGGTGCCCGGCACCGCACCGCTGGGGATCCCCACCGCCGAGGCCCGGGCTCCCCGTCCGAGGATCATCACCCGCGAGCAGTGGGGCGCGAACCCCAAGCTGATGAACTGCACGCCGACGATCGCACCGTTCCTGAAGATGGGGTTCGTCCACCACACGGCCGGCTCGAACGCGTACTCGC
>JBHGAT010000480.1:0-1536 GCA_041946645.1 Candidatus Velamenicoccus archaeovorus
GACTACGAGACGATGATGCGGATCTCGGAGACCCTGGTCTGCGCCTGCGCCCGGGCGGTCCGCGACACGCTGACCTTCGGCTTCCGCGGACGCACGCTGGACCTCACCCCGCCGTGGCGGCGGATCACCGTGCTGGAGGGCGTGAGCCGCGCCGTCGGCGAGCCGGTGACCCTGGACCGGCCGGACCTGGGGGCGCTGGCGGACCGCCACGGGGTCCACGTGGACCCGGGATGGGGCTCGGGCAAGGTCGCGCAGGAGCTGTTCGAGAAGCTCGTCGAGCCCACGCTGTGGGAGCCGACGTTCGTCTGCGACTTCCCCCGCGAGGTGTCGCCGCTGGCCCGTCCCCACCGCAGCGTGCCCGGGCTGACCGAGCACTTCGACCTGGTGGTGGGGGGGGTCGAGCTCGCCACCGCGTTCAGCGAGCTCACCGATCCCGACGAGCAGCGGGCCCGGTTCGAGCTGCAGGCGGCCCAGCGTGCGGCGGGAGCGGAAGAGACCCACCCCTTCGACGTCGACTTCCTGACCGCGCTCGAGCACGGGATGCCTCCGGCCGGAGGCATCGGCATCGGCATCGATCGACTGCTGATGGTCCTGACCGACGCGCCCACGCTGCGCGACCTGATCCTGTTCCCCCACCAGCGGCCCGAGGATCGTGGGGGGCCGGGCTAGGGGATCTTCACCACCCCGTCCACGGCTTCGTGGATCACCGCCACGAGCTGCTCCAGACCGATCCCCTTGGCCAGGAAGCCCGAGGCTCCGGCCGTCCGGGCCTCCTTCTCGATCCCCGGGTCGGCGTGAGCGGTGAGGAACACCACCGGCATGTCCGGCTTGATCCGATGGATCCGACGCATGGCCTCGATCCCGTCGATGTCGGGCATCGACAGGTCCATGAGCACCACGTCGGGCTCGATCGTGCGAGCCTGCTCCACCGCGGCCTCGCCGCCGCCGGCCTCGCCGGCGATCTCGATGCTCCGCACCATCCTCAGGGCAGACGTCAACGCCCGGCGGAACGCCGGGTGGTCGTCCACGACCAGGACCCGCAACTTCATCGTCTCCTTACGGGGAAGACCGGGGGGAAGGCCTCTCGTGCCCGTCCAGCCATCTTGCCGGAGCCCCGTTCGAACGGACAACGGGTCATCCGGGGGAACTTGTCTAGTCACAACGGGTGATACGGGAGGCTCCGGGCCGCTCGAGCCCCGGAGGATGGACCCAACGGCTCATCCCGGGGCCGACCCCTTCCGAATAACCATGTAGGCGCGGCGGTTGGAGCATCGCGCCAGCCGGGAAGGAACGGGAGGAGCGACAGTCCGGAACGGCTTCCAGGCGTAGCGGGGGCCCGGGGTATACTGGCTCCCGTGGGGCGCTTCGGAGGCGCAGTGGGCGCCGCTGAGGCGCCCGAACCTGCCTCGGGGGTAGGACGGGGTCCGCAGATCCCCGGGGCCGTTCGATAGGAGGGGCTTCGGCCTCGGGGGAACGCCATGTTCGAACGCTTCACCGACCGGGCCAGGCGGGTCGTGGTCCTCGCGCAGGAAGAAG
>JBHGAT010000481.1:0-1530 GCA_041946645.1 Candidatus Velamenicoccus archaeovorus
ACCATGCCGGCGCGGGCCCCCGCCTCGATCGACATGTTGCACACGGTCATCCGCCCCTCCATCGACAGCGAGCGGATGGCCGAGCCCCGGTACTCGATCACGTGGCCCGTGCCGCCGCCGACGCCGATCCGCGCGATGATCCCCAGGATCACGTCCTTGGCCGTGACCCCCGAGGGCAGGTCGCCGTCGACCGTGACGGCCATCGTGGCCGGCCGCCGCTGCGGGAGCGTCTGCGTGGCCAGCACGTGCTCGACCTCGCTGGTCCCGATGCCGAACGCGAGCGCCCCGAACGCCCCGTGCGTGGACGTGTGGGAGTCGCCGCACACGATCACCAGGCCCGGCTGGGTGAGACCCATCTGCGGGCCGATCACGTGCACGATCCCCTGGCCCAGGTGCCCGGTGGGGTACAGCGTGATGCCGAAGTCCTCGCAGTTGCGACGCAGGGCCTCCATCTGCTGGACGGAGATGGGGTCCTCCGGGCCCGGCGCGGTCGGGACGTTGTGGTCCATCGTGGCGACCGTGAGGTCGGGGCGGCGGACGCCGCGCCCCGCGATCCGCAGCCCCTCGAAGGCCTGGGGGCTGGTCACCTCGTGCACCAGGTGGAGGTCGACGTAGAGGAGGTCGGGCTCCCCCTCGGCGTGCCGGACCACGTGATCGTCCCAGATCTTCTCCGCGAGCGTCCGCCCCATGTCGCCGGCCTCCGCGCCCCCGATCGGGCTTGTTCCGGATAGTGGAACCTGATATCGATATGTGGACGATGAGTCTAGCAGGAAGCTCGACCGGCGGGGTCGGGGTCCTCGACCGGAGCATGGCCATCCTCGACGCGGTCGAGGCCGGGGAGGGCACGTTCACCGGCATCGTCCGGGCCACCGGCCTCGCCCGTCCCACCGCGCACCGGCTGCTGAAGGCGCTCGAGGCGCACGGGCTCCTCACGTCCGAGGACGGGCGTGGGTACGCGCTCGGACCCCGGCTGCTCCGTTTGGCCGCGGCGGCCCTGCGGGAACGACCCCTCCGCGAGCTCGCCCATCCCGTGCTCGAGCGGCTGGCCCGGCGCACCGGCGAGAGCGCGCAGCTGTTCGTCCGGTCGGGCGACCGGCGGATCTGCGTCGACGCCGTGGAGGCGGCCAGCGAGCTGCGGACGATCGTCCCGGTGGGAGCCGCGCTCCCGCTCACCGCGGGCTCGGCGGGCAAGGTCTTCCTGGCGTGGGCCTCGGAGGAGGATCGGGCCCGCCTGCTGCAGCGGGTCCCCCGGCTCACGGAGCAGACGCCATCGGCCGAGCGGCTGGCCCGGGAGGCGTCGGTGGTGCGCCGGCGCGGCTGGGCGACCAGCAGCGGGGAGCGCGAGCCCGGCGTGGCGTCGGTGAGCGCACCGGTCCTCGGTCCGCGGAGCGAGCTGGTGGCGGCCGTGTCGGTCTCGGGGCCGCGGACGCGGGTGGGTCGGTCGCCGGGCCGCCGGTACGCGCCGGCGGTGGTCGAGGCGGCGGAGCGGATCGGGAGGCTGCTCGGTCACCCCTGAGGGGTCGGGCCGGG
>JBHGAT010000482.1:0-1529 GCA_041946645.1 Candidatus Velamenicoccus archaeovorus
CCCCGCCGCCCTCGCGCTCGACCGCCAGCACGGCGATGTCGCGGTGCCCGGGCTCGTCCGAGGTCTTGCACACGACCAGGAACAGGTCGGCCTCGCCGGCCAGCGAGACCCAGGCCTTGCGGCCGGTGACGCGCCAGGCGCCGTCGGCCTCGACGGCCTTGGTGGTGATGGCCGTGGCGTCCGAGCCGGCCTGCGGCTCGGTCAGGCTGAACCCGCCGAGGGCCTCGCCCCGGATCAGCCGCTCGGCCCACCGGTCACGGAGCGGCGATCCGCTCCGCGCGACGATCGCCGTGACCGCGTTGTGCATCGAGAGCGAGAAGGCCAGCGCGGCGTCGGCCCGGCCGAGCTCCTCGAACACGCGGATCCCCTCGGCGTCGGACAGGTCGAGCCCGCCGAGCTCGCGCGGCGCGTAGAGCCCGGTGAGCCCGGTCGCGGCGACCGCGCCGCGGGGATACGCGGCCGCGAGCTCCCAGCTCTCGAGGTGCGACCGGACCTGCTGCGCGAACGCCCTCGCCGACCCGACCGGATCCACGGGCTCAGCCTACGCCCGCCGCCACACCTCGGGATCGTGCGCGAAGTGCACCCCGACCGGGTCGAGCGACCGCAGGCGCCGGACCGAGGCGACGTAGGCCTCGTGGTCGGGCGCTCCGGGTTCGCCGGTGTCGCGCTCGTCGACCGAGCCCTCCCACTCGGCGCGCGACTGCACGGCCTGCCCGGCGAGCACCACGGTGCCGACGTCGGTCTCGACGAGCAGGGACTGATGGCCCGGCGCGTGCCCGGGGGTGGGGATCAGCCGGAGGCCCGGCCCGACCTCGGCCTCGCCGTCGAGCAGCTCGTACGTGAGCCCGGGGACGTCGATCCACTCGGGGACCGTGTAGTCGGGCCGGTGCACCATCTGCCACTCGCGGCGCTGGGCGAAGATCGGCACGCCGGGCGGGATCCGGGAGTTCTGGCCGCCGTGGTCGAAGTGCAGGTGGCAGTTGGCCACACCGGTCACGTCGGCCATGGCGATGCCCACCGCGGCGAGGGCGTCCGCGATCGGCGTGGTGCGTGGGGTGAAGATGCGCTCGATCTCCTCGTTGCCGGTGCCGATCCCCGTGTCGAACAGGAAGACGCCGTCGCGATGGATCACCGCGTGCGCGACGATGGGGAACCACTCGTCCCGGAGCCGCGACCGATCCTCCTCGGGGACGTGGATCTGCGAGACGGGGACGGGGACGACGCGCGGCTCGGCCACGCTCCGATCTAATCCCACAGCCGCTCGAGGTGCCACCGCCCGGCCAGCCGGTCGTGGTACAGGTCCCACACCGCGCCGCCCTTGGCCTCGACCCGCCAGTACTCGCGGTCCCGGCCGTCCGCCCACCACCGGCCCTCGATCCGCCACCGGCCGATCACGTCGGCCACCTCGTACCGGCGCCCCCGCCATCGGAACGCCGAGGGCATCCCCGCGTCGCTCTCGACCCGGACCTCGACCTCCTCGTCGTAGCGCTTGGACATCACCGCCACCTCGGTCCGTCGCCCGGCGTCTC
>JBHGAT010000483.1:0-1528 GCA_041946645.1 Candidatus Velamenicoccus archaeovorus
CCCCGGGCAGGGCCGGGACCCTGCGCCCAGCCTAGAATCCACTCGACCGTTCGGCCACCAGGGTTGAGCCGGGCGCCGTTGACACACAAGGGACAAGCGCGCATTGAGACGGATCGGGATCCTCACCGGTGGGGGCGACTGCCCGGGCCTGAACGCCGCGATCCGGGCGGTCGTGCGCACGGCCGTGGGCGATCGGGGGTGGGAGGTCCTGGGCTTCCGCGACGGGTGGCGCGGGCTGATCCAGGGCGACATGCGGCCCCTCACCGCCGAGTCGGTGGGGGGGATCCTGTACCGGGGCGGGACGATCCTGGGCAGCTCGGGCACCAACCCGTACGTCGAGGGTGGGATCGACCGGGTCCGCGACAACTTCCGCGACCTCCAGATCGACGGCCTGGTCGTGATCGGCGGCGAGGGCACGCTGGGCGCCGCCGCGCGGATGGCCGAGGAGGGACTGCCCGTGGTGGGCATCCCCAAGACGATCGACAACGACCTGTCGGGCACCGATTTCTGTATCGGGTTCCACACGGCGGCCCAGGTCGCCACCGACGCGATCGACCGCCTCCACACCACGGCCGAGAGCCACGACCGGCTGATGCTGGTCGAGGTGATGGGCCGCAGCGCCGGCTGGATCGCGCTGTACGCGACGATCGCCGGCGGCGCGGACATGGCCCTGATCCCGGAGCGGCCCTTCGACCTCGAGGACGTCAGTGCCCACCTGCGGCGACGGCACCTGCGGGGCCACTCGTTCTCGATCGTCGTGGTGGCCGAGGGGGCGGTCCCGATGGAGGGCACGTTCTCGCTGCCGGAGTACCCGCTCGACGAGCGTGGGTTCGTCCGGTACGGCGGCATCGCTCCGCTCATCGCGCCGGAGCTCGAGCGGCGGACCGGCTACGAGACGCGGGTGACCGTGCTGGGCCACGTCCAGCGCGGCGGGAGCCCGGTCGCCGAGGACCGGGTGCTGGCCACGCGGTTCGGCATCGGGGCCGTGGACCTGGTCGCGCGCGACGCCTGGGGCAGCATGGTGGGCATCCGGGGCGACCAGATCGTCGAGGTGCCGCTGAGGGAGGCGGCCAGGGTCCGCCCCGTCCCGGAGCCGATGTACCGGGTCGCCGAGGTCTTCTTCTAGCATCGATGCGAGCCGCGGCGAAGGAAGGTGGTCGGCGATGAAGGTCGGGATCCTGACCGGCGGGGGCGACGTCCCCGGCCTCAACGCATGCATCAAGGCGGCCACGCTCCGGGCCGTAGAGGAGGGGCACGAGGTGGTGGGCATCCGCCGCGGATGGGCGGGCCTGCTGGAGTGCGATCCGAACGACCCGGGGTCGGTCGCAGCCAACACCATCACGCTCGATCCCTCCGTCGTCCGAACGATCGACCGGAGCGGGGGCACGTTCCTCCACACGTCGAGGACCAACCCAGCCAAGGTCAAGCCGGCCGACGAGCCCGGGTTCCTCCGGACGGAGGGCGGCGAGGAGCCCCGCGACCATACCCCCCACACCCTCGAGGTGATCGAGGCCCTGGGGATCGACGC
>JBHGAT010000484.1:0-1521 GCA_041946645.1 Candidatus Velamenicoccus archaeovorus
CGATCCGGGCCCGGAGCTGGGTCGCCCGGAGGGACTCGAGCCGCGCGCCGAGTCGCTCGAAGGCGGCGCTCGCCACCTCCAGCTCCACGGCGGCCGCCGAGCCGTCGCCCTCGGCCACCAGCGCCCCCGCCAGGAGCACCTTCGCCTTGGCCGCCTCGAACGGCATCCCCACGTCGCCCCACCGCCTGGCCGCGTCGCGGAGGTGATCGATCGCGCGGCCGGCGTCCCCCTCGAGCAGCGCGAGCGCCCCGGCCGCCCGGTCGGCGGCGGCCCGGATCGCCGGGGAGGGGATCTGGTCGGCGATCTCCCGGAGCTCGTTCCGGGCGGCCCGGGCGATGTCGGCGTCGCCGGCGGCCAGGGCGATCTCGGCCTGGGCCGGCAGCATCCGGGCCCGGGCGAACCGGTCGAACGCGGCGATCCGCAGGCTCCGCGAGATCGACGTGGCGGCGGCGCCGGCGTCGCCCCGCTCCAGTGCGAGCAGCGCCAGCCCCGGCTGGGGGTCCTCGCCCAGCTCGCGAGCCCGGCGGAAGGCGTCGTCCGCCGCGGACAGGTCGCCCCGGCGGAGGTGGATCTCGCCGCGCTCGTGCTGTGCGGCGCCCGCGTGCACCGGGCTGAACCCCTGCAGCTCCTCCCACGCGGCGTGGGCCTCGCGCTCGGCGTCGTCGAGCCGGCCCCGCATCCGCATCACCTCTGCCCGGTGGGTCCGGAAGATCCCGGGGAAACCCACGATCGCCTGGCGCTCGCACCACCGGAGCGCCACGTCGCACCACTGGCTGCCGCGCCGGTACTCGGCGAGGTCCCGGCAGAGGCTCACCATGTTGGCGAAGACGGCCCCGGTCGTGAACGTCCCGAGCTCCCCCCCGGCGGCGCCCGCCGCGACCTCCTCCATCAGCGCGAGGCCCCGCTCGACGCGTCCCTGGTCCGCCAGGAACATGCCGCGGCGCATCTGCGCCCACGCCGCCAGGTCGCGCTCGGCCGTCCGCTCGGCGATGTCGCGCGCCCGCTCGACCAGGGCGAGAGCCTTGGTGAAGTCCCCCAGGGCCCTCGCCGCATCGGCGTGGCCGATGGCGAGGAACCCGTGGGCCTCGGTCCCCCGCCCGTCGGCCAGGAGGCGCTCGGCCCGGCGGAGCCAGGCCGCGGCCAGCGAGTCCTGGAGCATCGAGGCGTGCTGCCGGTGCAGCGTCAGCGCGCAGAGCGCGGCCCGCGGGTCGTCCCCGCGCTCGACGTACCCGGCGTACGCTCCCTCGCGGAGCGTGATGGACTCGGCGGCCCGTCCGGTCCAGTAGGCCGCCCTGGCGAACGCCTCCAGGTCCTCGGGCCCGAGGGGGCGCTCGGTCGCGGCGACGGCGAAGCGCTCGTAGGCCCTGGGCCACGAGCGCCCGGCGACGGCGGACCTGGCCTCGTCGAGGTCCGTGTCCGGCGTCCCGGTCCGCTCCATGCCGCCCCCCCTCACGCGCGGACCTTCCCGAGCATGTCCTCGAGCAGCGTGGGTCCGTCCGGCCGGACCAGGGAGAGCAGGTG
>JBHGAT010000485.1:0-1520 GCA_041946645.1 Candidatus Velamenicoccus archaeovorus
GTGCAGGGCCCGGACGAAGGGCTCCAGGTCCTGCACGTTGTAGAGCACGTGGGCGCATACGGCGACGTCGGCGACCGGTGTCGAACCGGCGACGTCCGGCCACCGGCCGGCCACCGTGGTGGCCCGGACGCCCACCCGCTCGGCCCCCTCCCGGAACGACGACAGCATGTCCTCGGACGTGTCGACCCCCACGAGCTCGGAGGCCCGGGCCGCGAGCGGGAGCGAGGCCGCCCCGCCGCCCACGCCCACGTCGAGCGCCCTCCCGCCGGACGGCAGCGCCTCGAGGGCCCGGGCGATCGTGGGGGTGGGCTCGGTTCCCGGGCGGATCGCGTGCTCGGCCCGGCGGCGGAAGGACTCGGTGGCGTAGGCCCAGGGCGACTCGGGCGCCCGCTCCAGGATCTCGTCGGGGATGGCCCACGCCGCCAGGGCCTCCCCCCACGCACGGACGGCCCCGCTCACGGCGCGGTCCGCTCCGCGCCGAGGACCTGGTCCGTGTGCTCGCCCAGGCGAGGTGGCGCCGAACGCACGGGCAGCTGCGAGCCCCAGAACCGGATCGGGTCGGCCACCAGACGGAGCGGGCCGCGGACAGGGTCCTCCACGGTCTGGATCGTCGCCGAGCCCTCCGGCGAGGCGAAGACCTCGTCGAGCGATCGGACCGGTCCGCACGGCACCCCGGCGTGCTCCAGCGCCTCGAGCCACGCCGCGGCGGGGCGGCTCCGGAAGATCGCTTCCAGGAGGGGGATCAGCTCGTCGCGACGGCGGACCCGGTCCTCGTTGGTCGCGAACCGCTCGTCGTCCGCGAGCTCCGGCCGGCCGATCGCCTCGCACGTCCGCCGGTAGAGGCGGTCGTTCCCCGCGGCCAGGATGAACGGCCGGTCGGCCGCGTGGAAGAGCTGGTACGGAACGATGTTGGGATGGGCGTTCCCCATCGGCGCGGGGACCAGCCCGCCGAGCAGGTGGTTGGCGGCCTGGTTCACCAGGGCGGCGACGCTCGCCTCGAACAACGACACCGACAGCCGCGCGCCGCGGCCGGTCCGGGCTCGGGCCACCAGGGCCGCCTGGATCCCGTTGGCGGCGTACAGGCCACAGATCACGTCGAGGAGCGCCACGCCCACCTTGGTGGGCTCCCCGCCGGGCTGCCCCGTGAAGCTCATCAGGCCGGACAGGGCCTGGACGATGATGTCGTAGCCCGGGCGCGAGGCCCCCTCGCCGCCCTCCGAGAACGCGACCAGCGAGCAGTAGACGAGCCCCGGGTTGGCCGCGGAGAGCGCCTCGTAGCCGAGGCCGAACCCGGTCATCAGCCCGGGGCGGAAGTTCTCGATCACCACGTCCGAGCCCTCCGCCAGGCGGCGGGCCGTCGCGGCGCCGTCGGGGGTGGTCAGGTCCAGGACCACGGAGCGCTTGTTGCGGTTCAGGGCCAGGAAGTACGCGGCGTCGTCCCCGACGAACGGTGGTCCCCAGCTCCGGGTGTCGTCGCCGGTGCCGGGCCGCTCGATCTTGATCACGTCGGCGCCCAGGTC
>JBHGAT010000486.1:0-1518 GCA_041946645.1 Candidatus Velamenicoccus archaeovorus
TGGTCCATGCCCACGAGTATCGAACATCCGTTCGAGCCTGTCTGTGAACCAGGTCACAGCGGGAGGATCTCTCCCGCGTGAAGAGGATCTCTCCCGCGTGAGCAGGTCGGCGGGCCCGGGTGGACGCTCGCCCCCTGCGACGCGTGACGCACCGGAACCCCCCCACGGCGTTCCCGTAGACTGCGGGGCCGACCGCATGGACCCATCGCCGGCGCAGGTGCGCGCGCCCCGGATCCTTCCCCTCGTGCTGGCCCTGGCCACCCTGGGGGCGGCGTGCACGAGCGCCGCCGGCCGGGCCCGGTCGTCCCCCACGGGCTCGCCCACGCCCACGCCGAGCTACGCGGGCCGCGTCTCCAAGGAGCCCCCGCCCGCCTACGACGCGGCCTCGATCCGCACCCGGTGGCCGATCAAGCACGTCGTCTTCCTGATCAAGGAGAACCGGACCTTCGACAACCTGTTCGGCACCTTCCCGGGAGCCGACGGCGCGCGGTCCGGGATGGACGACGGCGTCCGCCGGCCGCTCACGCGCGGCACCGACGGCCGCACCAGCGACGACCTCCCGCACTGCTACAACTGCGCGATCGCGGCGTGGAACGGCGGCAAGATGGACGGCTTCAACCAGTCCGCGACCGCCGACCGATGGGCGTACACCCAGCTCCATCGGGACCAGCTCCCCAACTACTGGCGCTGGGCCAGGCGGTTCGTGCTGGCCGACAACTTCTTCGCCTCGGCGCAGGGACCGTCGTTCCCCAACCACCTGTACTCGATCGCCGCCCAGTCCGGCGGCGCGCACGACAACCCCCGGCGCCACGGCTTCTTCTCCAACACGTTCGGCTGCGACGCGCCGCCGCAGCAGGTCGTGCCCGTGTACGACTCGGAGGGGCGCGTGCGGTACGTGCCGCCGTGCTTCGACTTCGAGACCGAGGGCGACCTGCTGAACCGCCACGACATCCCGTGGGCCTACTACGCGGCGACCGAGCAGCAGCGCGGGTACATCTGGTCGGCCTACTCGGCGATCCGGCGGTACCGCGAGCACCCCAAGGCCTGGCAGCGGCACATCCGGCCGGTCGACGACGTCGTGCGCGACATCAAGCTGAACCGTCTGCCTCCGGTCACGTGGATCACCCCGCGGTTCGAGCTGTCGGAGCACCCCGAGTACAACTTCTGCCACGGCGAGAACTGGACCACGAGGGTCATCGACGCGATCATGCGCAGCCCGATGTGGGAGGACACGGCGATCTTCCTGACCTGGGACGACTACGGCGGCTTCTACGATCACGTGCCGCCGCCGCAGGTGGACGACTTCGGGTTCGGGTTCCGGGTGCCGCTGCTCGTGATCAGCCCGTACGCCAAGGAGGGCGTGGTCGACCATCACCTCGGCGAGTTCTCGAGCGTGCTCCGGTTCATCGAGGACAACTGGGGCCTCGTGCAGCTCACGCACCGCGACCGCGACGCGACCAACCTGTCGTACGACTTCGACTTCCGGCAGGACCCCCGGCCTCCCGAGCCCCTGCCGCT
>JBHGAT010000487.1:0-1516 GCA_041946645.1 Candidatus Velamenicoccus archaeovorus
GACGGACGCGCGACGCCCGAAGGCTGGCGCGCGCTGGGGCCGTCCGACGTGGCGCTGGCCCGGGCCATGGACGACAGCCTCACCGTGCCGACCGCCACCTCGGTCCGCACGGTGCCCGCGAAGCTGCTCGAGGTCAACCGCCGTCGCCTGAACCGCTACCTGTCGCGCGCGACCGGCGTCCGGGTGAGCTTCACCCACCTGATCTCGTGGGCGGTGGTCCGTGCCACCGCGTCCTCGCCTCCCCTGCGGCGGGTCTTCCAGGTGGTCGATGGGAGGCCGGGCCTGAT
The DNA here is from genome assembly GCA_041946645.1 of Candidatus Velamenicoccus archaeovorus. Lineage (GTDB taxonomy): Bacteria > Actinomycetota > UBA4738 > UBA4738 > HRBIN12 > DASQQQ01. The sequence goes on from JBHGAT010000487.1 coordinate 288, forward strand.
CGAGCGGCCGCACGTGGATCTGGGGATCGCCGTCGATCGGGTGCGTCCGGACGGGACCCGGACCCTGCTGGTGCCGACGGTCCGCGGGGCCGAGGCGCTCGGGTTCGAGGCGTTCCACGCGGCCTACGAGCAGCTCGTGTCGAGGGCCCGAGCCGGTCGCATCGGTCCCGACGAGCTGTCCGGCGCGCTCGTCACGATCACCAACCCGGGCGTGGCCGGGACCAACCGGTCGGTGCCCCGCCTGCCCGCCGGCCAGGCGGCGATCGTCGGGCTGGGGGCGATCGGGCCCCCGGCGGCGTTCGCGGGGGCCGACCCCGAGCGTCTGGCCGAGGTCGGCGTGGGGCCGGTGGTCACGATCACCTGCACGTACGACCACCGCGTGATCCAGGGCGCGGAGAGCGGCGCCTTCCTCGCGCTGGTCGAGCGGCTCCTCCTGGGCGAGGACGACTTCTACGGCGACGTCTTCGGCGCGATGCACGCCCCGTTCCGACCGATCCGCTGGGCGGTCGACGCGCCGCCCGAGCGGACGGCCGAGGGAGCTCGACGGGGCGCGATCCAGCGGCTGGTCAACAACTACCGGGTGCGGGGGCACCTGATCGCAGACCTCGATCCGCTGGCCACCGCCCCTCCGAAGACCCATCCCGAGCTCGACCCGGCGACGCTTGGGTTCACGCCGTGGGACCTGGGACGCCGGTTCGATACCGACGGGATCGGCGGCGTCGCGCGGCCGACCCTCGAGGAGCTCTGGGACCTGCTGCGTGACGCCTACTGCGGGACCCTCGCCGTCGAGTACATGCACATCCAGGAGCCGGCGCAGAAGCGGTGGATCCAGGAGCGCGTGGAGGGGGCCGGATGGGAGATCGGGCCGGACGACCGCCGCCGCATCCTGACCAAGCTCAACGAGGCCGAAGCGTTCGAGCGGTTCCTCCATACGAAGTACCTGGGCCACAAGCGGTTCTCGCTGGAGGGGGCGGAGAGCCTGATCCCGATGCTCGACGCGCTGATGGAGCGTGCGGCCGACGAGGGCGTCTCCGAGGTGATCATGGGGATGTCCCATCGGGGACGGTTGAACGTCCTGGCCAACGTCATCGGCAAGGGGTACGGCGAGATCTTCCGGGAGTTCGAGGGCGAGCTCCCACCGGAGAGCATCGAAGGGACCGGCGACGTGCGCTACCACCTCGGCGCCGAGGGCACGTTCACGGCCAGGAGCGGGCGGCAGCTCCGGATCC
>JBHGAT010000488.1:0-1514 GCA_041946645.1 Candidatus Velamenicoccus archaeovorus
TGGTCGACGAGGAGGGTCTGGCGACGTCCGGTTTGGCCCTCGGGGCGGATCAGGTGCCCACCCTCGTCGCCCGCGTGGTGAGCGGCAGGCCAAGGGGGGAAGGCTGACCGCGATCCCAGATCGATCCTTCGAGGCTCCTAGCGGGGCATGCCGCTGGTGCCCGTCCCGGTGGCGCCGGACGTCGCTCCGAGCCGTCCCAGGCGCTCCGGCGTACCGCATGCCGGCATGCAGACGGGACTGCCGACCGAGCTGTCGCAGCACGTGTGAACGCACACCTGTCCGCCCGGGCAATCACCTTGGCCATTCGGGCAGGGCGTCTGGTCGACGCAAAGATGGTCGGAGTAGCAGAAGCACTCTCCGTTCCCTCCCACCACCTGGGCGCAGCCGCAGACGCCGAGGGGCCCGCTGTTGCCGCAGATCGTCTGGCCGAAGCAGAAGTCGCCGGAGCATTGGCTGCACCCCCCTGACGGGGGGGAGGCGGCTTGGGCTGGCGTGTTCAGGCTGGAGATGATGGGCGTGGCCCAGGCGATCGCTCCAGCGGCCCCGATCCGCTTGAGGGCCGACCTGCGCGAGATGCCCTTCTCGACCCGCTCATCCTCGCCCATCGCAGAGCCTCCCCTGGGTGCTTCCACGCACGGTGCCTGATGCCGGGGCCGCGCGGAACCACTTCCCACCGTAACTTCCCTTTGGTCGCAGCCCGTTCGGGGCGTACGTTCACTACGGCCACGTCGCATCCGCCCAGGTCACCGGGCGGTGCGGTCGTCCTCGGACCAGCGGTCAAGCCGAGGACGTCGGAGGTGGTTGCGGGCGCGTCAGCTCGACGACCAACGCCACCCCTTCCTCCAGGTTGCCCGAGACCAGGCAGAAGGCCCGAGCCGACCGGCAGAGCCGAGCGAGCACGTCGAGCGATCTGGGGAGATCGCGTCGAGCGAGCATCAGGTTGCGGCCGAGCTCGACGACTGCCTCGGCCGCCGAGATGTCCTGCCGGCTGGTCGGGGCTCCTGGCTCGTACCGGTAGGCGATGACCGTCCCGATCGGAGCGGCGCCGGCCACGGACCCCGGACGGAGGCTCTCGGGATCTGCGTGCCACTTCGAAGCGGGGACGAGCGAACGCTCGTCGGACCGGGGCGCAGCTCTGCCGACCGGGTCCCCGGTTCCTTCCTTCAGCGTGAGGTGCTTCGGATAGGGGAGGACCCGCCCATCCGACGGATCCAGGATGGCCGCCTCATCCGACAGGTAGCCGAACCCCGCCCGGACGAGCGCGGCCACGAGCGTGCTCTTGCCCGACCCGGACGGCGCTGGGATCAACACCCCCCTCCCGTCGGGTGCCACGACCGCCCCGGCATGGATGGGGACAAGGTCGGTGGTCACCGCCATCGTGTCCGCGTTCACGTTCGCGAAGAGATCGTCGATCACGTCCGACGGGTGGTCGCTCCCCAGCACCCATCTCCCGTCGATCAGCAGGCGGTAGCGGCTCCCCGGCTCGCCCGGACCGAGATCGAGCACCTCGTAGC
>JBHGAT010000489.1:0-1508 GCA_041946645.1 Candidatus Velamenicoccus archaeovorus
CGCTGAGCGGGTCCCTCGCCACCGACGGGCCGGGCCCGGCCGCCTCAGGCCATCTCGCCCGCGTGGTACCGGCGGAGCTCCGGCACCGCCATCGCCAGCAAGGCCGTGCCGATCAGGCAGAGGATCCCGCCCGAGATCACCGACGCGGCGGGGGAGAACGCCTGCGCCACCAGGCCGGCCTCGAGGTCGCCCAGCCGCGGCCCGCCGGTCACCACCAGGATGTGGATCGACGAGATCCGACCACGGAGCGCATCGGGGACCGAGAGCTGGAGGATCGTGTTGCGGAACACCGCCGAGATGACGTCCGAGCCCCCCGCGAACGCCAGGAGCCCCAGGGCCAGCCACAGGTGATCACCCACCAGCCCGAACGCGGTGATGCCGAGCCCCCAGAGCGCCACCGCCAGCAGCACGGCCTTCCCCTGGTGACGGACCCGACCGACCCAGCCAGAGCCGAGCGCGCCGAGGAGGGCGCCGACCGCCGGCGCCGAGAACAGCAGGCCGGCAACCTCCGAGCCGGCGTGGAACTGGGACGCCGCGAGGAACGGGAACAGCGCCCGGGGCATCCCGAAGATCATCGCGATCAGGTCCGCCGCGAACGTCGACTGGAGGACCCGCCGGCCCCGCAGGTAGGCGAAGCCCTCCCGGACCGCGGCGAAGCCCCGCGGGGCGTGCACGTCCCGCTCGGGCGGCATCGGGCGGATCAGGAACGCCGCCGCGAGCACCGCGCCGTACGTGACCAGGTCGACGCCGTAGGCGATGGCCAGGCCCTGGCGGCCGCCGGTGGCGATCACCACGCCGCCCAGCGCCGGTCCCACCAGCGCCGTGCCGTTCCAGATCACCTGGCTGAGCGCGAGCGCCGACGGCAGCAGCTCGCGGCCCACCAGCCGAGGGGTCATCGCCGATCGCGTGGGGCCGTCCACGGCCGAGACCGCCGCGATCACGGCCACGCCCGCGTACACGAGCGCCACGGGCGGCCGTCCGTGGAGGGCGCCGACGAACAGGATCCCCGAGCCGGCCATGTACCCGAGCTGCGACCAGATCAGGATCTTCCGGCGGTCGTACAGGTCGACGAACGAGCTGCCGGCGAGCGTGCCGGCGACCAGCGCGATCAGGCCGACCAGGCCGATCCCTCCCACGGCCGCCGCCGAGCCGGTGAGGTCCTTCACCTGGATGAACGTGGCGACCAACGTGAACTGGTAGCCGAGCTCCGAGACCAGGAGTCCGGTCCAGATCAGCCGGAAGTCGCGCGAGACGCGCAGCGGTTCGATGTCGACGGCCAGTCGCCGGATCGCGCTCGTGAGCCGGGGACGCGTGCGCGGATCCCGTTCGGGCACCGACATGCGCCGACGTTAGCAGGATGGCTACGATGCACGGCGTGGACCGGGTCGTGCTGGTCACGGGCGGGGGCGGGGGCATCGGCCGCGCCGCGGCGGCGCGGTTCCTGGAGCTCGGGGACACCGTCGTGCTGTCCGACGTGTCGCGCGAGCGGCTCGACGATGCCCGAGCGA
>JBHGAT010000049.1:0-10669 GCA_041946645.1 Candidatus Velamenicoccus archaeovorus
TCGCCCTCCGGCGGCGGGTTCCCGTAGGCCTCGCCCGGTTCGGCGGCTGGATCGCCCTGTCGGTGATGCCGCTCGCGGCGGCGCTCCTGGCGGCCGGTCACCTCCCCACGCTCTCGTACGCGACCGTGCTGCCGTTCGTGATCGGGGTGACGGTGCTCGGCGTGCTGGCGGCCGTTCCGCTGCAACGGTTCGGGACGTCGGTCCCGACCGCGGTGCTGGGCGTGGCGGTGCTCGCGTACTTCGTGGTCGAGGCCGCACTGGGGTGGACGGCGGCGCTCACGCCGTTCCTCGGCGGGTCCGAGCTCGACGGCGGCCGCTTCTACGGGCTGCCGAACGTGTTCATCGGGCTGCTCGTCGGATGCGCGCTGTTCGTCGCCGTCCGGCTCCCGGCGGTCACCGGGTGGCTCCTGGTGATCGCGGTGGGGCTCTTCGCGGGGCTGCCCTTCGCCGGGGCCAACCTCGGTGCGTCGGTGACCCTGTTCGCAGCGGCGGGGATCTGGCTCGCCGTCCGGGGGTGGGATCGGCCGGGTTGGCGTCCGATCCTGACCGCGATCGCCACGGTCGCGGTGGGGACCGCGCTGGTGCTGCTCGCGCATCGGTTCCTGACCTCGGCCCCCACGCACGTCACGCGGTTCGAGGAGACCGCAGGGCGGTCGGTCTCCGGCGTCTGGGGCACCGTGATCGACCGCTTCCTCGTCGGCTGGCACCTGATCGTGCGGAACCCGTTCGCGCTCGTCCCCGTGCTCGGGGTCCCCCTCACGCTCCTCGCGGCGCTCCGGCCCCCGGCGATGGTCCGCACGGCGTTCGAGCGCCATCCGCGGCTGCGCGACGCGATCGTCGTGACGCTCGTGGCCGGCCTCGTCGCCGTCCTGCCGAACGACAGCTGGCCCGCGGCCATGGGGCTCAGCTTCGCGCTCGGCCTGGGGGGTCTGGTCCATGTGTCTCTGGCCCCCCGAACAGGGATGATGGGGGAACCATGAGCGTCCCGGTCCCTCCGCGCCCGGACCGCGTCCGGCGCGGTCCCGAGCCTCCGGCCACCGCGCGACCGAGATCGACCTGGTCCTGGTGGGAGGCGATCGCCGTCTACCTGGTGATCACGCTGGTGACGGCGACCGTCGCATCGCCGCTGCTGGCGATCCGTCCCAAGGGGCTGGCCGAGCTGGTGGCCTCGGCGGCGATCGCGGTGGCCAACGTGGGGCTGCTGGTGCTCTGGCTGTCGAGGTTCCACGAGGGCTGGACGGCCGCGGTGGGGCTCCCGCGGCGCTGGTGGCCCGAGCTGCGCGCCGGGTTCGGCTTCGGGGCGCTGCTGTATCCGGCCATCACGATCGGCGTGGGGTTCGTCGTGACGATCGTCTTCTCCGCGATCTCGGGACAGCAGGCCGAGCCGCCCCAGCAGGTCCCGTCCCACCTGACGGCCGCGGGCGTGATCGTCTCGATCCTGTACGGGGTGGTCATCGCGCCGGTCCACGAGGAGCTGTTCTTCCGGGGGATCTTGTTCCGGAGCCTGCGGGACCGGTACGGGTTCGCGGTCGGGGCGGGCGGATCGGGGGTCGCCTTCGGCCTGATCCACTACCTGCCGGGGGCGTGGTACGACAGCGTGCTGCTGATGACCGTGATGGTGTTCACGGGGGTCGCGCTCGCGTGGCTCTACGATCGGCGGGGCAACGTCGTGGCGAACATGGCGGCGCACGCCATGTTCAACGCGATCGGGCTGGCGCTCATCCTGTGGCTCCGGTGAGCGGGGGCGGGAGCGCGCGGGGGACACGGACGCACAGGGAGGAGGGGGAGCGGTGGCGCTGTTCCCGAGCGACGAGTGGCTCGCGATCTACGTCGAGCGGATCAACGCGTCGGCGGACTACCGGGAGGCGGCGGCGGATTGGGAGGGGGACGTCTCGTTCGTGTTCGAGGCCGAGCCCGACCGCAACGTCCCCGAGGACCTGTGGGCGTGGCTCGACCTGTGGCACGGCACCTGCCGGAGCGGCCGGATGGTTCTCCCCGAGGAAGGAGCGCGCGCCGCGTACATCATCCGCGCACCGTACTCGCGTTGGAAGGAGGTCCTGGCCGGCGACCTCGACCCGGTGAAGGGGATGATGCAGGGCAAGCTGAAGCTCGAGGGCGACCTACCCACGATCATCCGCTACGTCCGGGCGGCCAACGAGCTCGTCCGCCTCACCATGCGGATCCCCACCGAGTTCCGGGACGGGTTGCCCGCCGAAACCGGGTGAGCCGCGCCGGGCCGGGTGTGGGGATGCAGGCGTGAGAGCCGTCGTCTACCGAGGTCCGGGAACGGTTGCGGTGGAAGACGTTCCGGAACCCGTGATGGCCGAGCCGACGGACGCCGTGGTGCGGGTGCGCGTGGCGGCGATCTGCGCCTCGGATCTCCACTTCCTGCACGGCAAGGCTCCCCTCGACCCCGGCGAAGGCATGGGGCACGAGGCGGTCGGCGTGGTGGAGTCCGTGGGGTCTGAGGTCCGGCGCATCCGGCCGGGCGATCGCGTCGTGGCCGCCTTCCACGTGGCCTGCGGTCGCTGCTGGTTCTGCGCCCGGGGTCAGACGCACCTGTGCGAGGACTGGCGGATGCTCGGGGCCGGCCTGTTCGGAGGGGAGCTCGGGGGCGCGCAGGCCGAGCTGGTCCGGGTGCCCCGAGCCGACGTGAACCTGCTCCGCCTGCCCGACGAGCTCGACGACGAGCGGGCCGTGTTCCTCGGCGACGTGCTCACCACGGGCTACCACGGGGCGGCGGTGGCCGGGATCGAGCCGGGAGACACCGTGGCGGTGGTCGGGGCAGGGCCGGTGGGGTTGTGCTGCGTGGCGTCGGCTCCGCTGTTCGGCGCGGCGGAGGTCCTGGCCCTCGACCGCGTGCCCGAGCGTCTCGCGCTGGCCGAGCGTTTCGGCGGCAGGCCGGTCGACGTGACCCGACAGCACCCGAACACCGCGGTGAGCGAGCGCACCGGCGGACGCGGCGCCGACGTCGTGATCGAGGCGGTGGGATCGCCCGAGGGCCTGGCCACGGCCCTGGACGTGGTCCGGCGGGGAGGCCGGATCACCGTGGTCGGCGTGTTCACCTCCGAGACGCTGCCGGTGCAGATCGGCGTGTGGTGGACCCGAGGGCTCTCGGTGCGGCTGACCGGCATCTGCCCCGTGCACGCCCGCTGGGACGCGGTGCTCCGCGAGGTGCTGGCCGGTCGGCTCGACCCGCGGCCCCTGGTCTCGCACCGGCTGCCCCTGGAGGAGGCCCCGCTCGGCTACGAGCTCTTCCGGGCGCGTCGGGCCACCAAGGTCCTGCTGCTGCCGTGAGGGTCGAGTACGCGGGCGGGGCCCGACCCGACGGGCTGGCCTCGATGGTGGGTGGGCTGATCGAGGCCAACCTGGCTCGCCACCCGGATCGGGCGCGGCTGCTCCGCCCCGCGGTGGTGGACCTGTCGGCGCTCGACGCGGGTGTCTCGGTCAGCCTGGCCATCGAGACCGATCGGGTGGTCGTGGCACCCACCGCCGGGGCGAACGGCCGCCCCCACGTCCACGTCCTGGCGAACGCGTCGGACCTGCTGCTGCTGGCCTCGGCGCCCCTCCGGCTGGGGCTGCCCGACCCCCTGTCGACCCGGGGGCGGGCCGTGCTCGGCGGGCTCGTCCGCCGGCGGATCCGGATCCGGGGGCTGCTGCGACACCCCGGCACGCTGGGCCGGCTGTCCCGGCTCCTGTCGGTGGTCTGAACGGCACCCGGCACCGGCCGGGCCCGGTACCCTGAGCGGCGCGTGGACCTGGCGGATCGGGTGCTGGCGGGCGACCCCCGGGCCGTGGCCCGGGCCATCTCGATGGTCGAGGACGGGGCCGAGGGGCTCCGGGACCTCTCGGCCGCGCTGTTCCCGAGCACCGGCCGCGCCTACACGGTCGGGCTCACCGGGTCGCCGGGCGTGGGCAAGTCGACGCTGGCCGCCGAGCTGGTCCGCGCGGCCCGCCGTCGCGACCTCCGGGTGGCGGTGCTCGCGATCGACCCCACGTCGCCGTTCACGGGAGGCGCGCTGCTGGGCGACCGTCTCCGGATGCAGGACCACGCCACCGATCCGGAGGTCTTCATCCGGTCGATGGCCACGCGCGGGCACCTCGGTGGCATGGCCCTGGCCGCGCCGGAGGCGGTGCGGATCCTGGACGCCTCCGGCAAGGACCTGGTCGTGGTGGAGACGGTCGGCGTGGGGCAGGCCGAGGTCGACGTGGCGGCCGCGACCGACACGACGCTGGTCGTCGTGGCGCCGGGATGGGGCGATGCCGTCCAGGTGGCCAAGGCCGGCATCCTCGAGATCGCCGACGTCTTCGTCGTCAACAAGGCCGACCTGGGCGACGCCGAGACCGCCGCCCGCGATCTCCGGCAGATGCTCCGGATGGGCCCCCAGGCCCCCTGGCACCCACCGGTCGTCACGACCTCGGCCACCGCCTCGGAGGGGATCGACGCGCTCTGGGACGCGATCGCCGAGCATCGGTCCCACCAGGAGACCACGGGGACCCTGGCCGCGCGGCGTCGCGAGCGGCTCCTGCGCGAGGTCGAGGGGCTCGCCGCCGAGCGCCTGCGCACCCGGGTCCGGGAGCTCCTCGCCGACCGGCACGAGCTCGCGGATCGCGTGGCCCGTCGGGCCATCGATCCGTACGGAGCTGCCGCTATCCTGATGGAACGGGCTACCGCCCGGAGCGGGTAGGGATCCGGCCGCCGGCGAGAGGCGAGGCGGCGCGAGCGCGGCGCGGGGCCCGACCGGCGCCGCGCACGGAGGCGACGTGAGCGAACGCGAGCGGTGGGAGGACGCGTACCGCGGGTCGCCCGAGCGCGACGCCGACTTCCAGACGCTGTCCGGCGAGCCGCTCCGACCGCTCTACACGCCCGACGACGTCGCCGACCTCGATCACGATCGGGACCTGGGGTTCCCCGGCCGCTTCCCGTTCACCCGGGGGGTGTACCCGACGATGTACCGGGGGCGCCTGTGGACGATGCGGCAGTTCGCCGGGTACGGCTCCCCGGCCGCGACCAACGCCCGTTACAAGTACCTCCTCGAGGCCGGACAGACCGGCCTCTCGGTCGCGTTCGACATGCCCACGTTGATGGGGCGGGACTCGGACGATCCCCGCAGCGAGGGCGAGGTCGGTCGGTGCGGCGTGGCCACCGACTCGCTGGCCGACTTCGAGCAGCTGTTCGACGGGATCCCGCTCGGCGACATCACCACGTCGATGACGATCAGCGGTCCGGCCGTCGTGATCTTCGCGTTCTTCCTGGCCGCCGCGGAGCGCCAGGGCGTGCCGTGGGAGCGGCTCGACGGCACGCTCCAGACCGACATCCTCAAGGAGTACATCGCGCAGAAGGAATGGATCTTCCCGCCACGGCCCCACCTGCGCCTGATCGGCGACCTGATGGCGTTCTGCGCCGAGCGCGTGCCGAAGTTCCACCCGATCAGCGTGTCCGGGTACCACATCCGCGAGGCCGGCGCGAACGCCTGGCAGGAGCTCGCCTACACGCTGGCGGACGGGTTCGCCTACGTCGAGCTCGGGCGGCAGCGCGGGATGGACGTCGACGCCGTGGCCCAGGGGCTCTCCTTCTTCTTCAACGCGCACATCGACTTCTTCGAGGAGATCGCCAAGTACCGGGCGGCCCGGCGGATCTGGGCCCGCTGGATGCGGGACCGGTACGGGGCCGAGGACGAGGCCTCGATGCGCCTCCGGTTCCACACGCAGACGGCCGGGGTGTCGCTGACGGCGCAGCAGCCGATGAACAACGTCGTGCGCACCGCGATCGAGGCGCTCGCCGCGGTCCTCGGCGGGACGCAGTCGCTCCACACGAACGCCCTGGACGAGGTCCTCGCCCTGCCCACCGAGGAGGCGGCCAAGCTGGCCCTGCGGACCCAGCAGGTCCTGGCCCACGAGACGGGCGTGGCCCAGGTGATCGACCCGCTCGGCGGCTCCTACTTCGTGGAATCGCTCACCCGCCGGATGGAGGAGCTCGCCGAGGAGGAGTTCGCTCGCATCGAGCGCCTCGGCGGCGGCGGGATGCTCGAGGGCGTCCTGGCCGGGATCGAGCGCGGCTACTTCCAGCAGGAGATCGCCGACTCCGCCTGGCGGGAGCAGGAGCGCTACGAGAAGGGTCGCCTGGTCAAGGTGGGGGTCACCGACTTCGTCGACGAGGCCGAGCCGCCCATCGAGGTGCTCGAGATCCCCGCGGAGGTCGAGCGGGACCAGGTCCGGCGCGTGCACGAGGTCCGGTCGTTCCGGGACCCGGCGGCCGCCGAAGCGGCCCTGGCGGCGCTCCGCCGAGCGGCCACCACCGATGCCAACCTGATGCCCCTGCTCGTGGACTGTGCTCGGGCCGCCTGCACGGAGGGGGAGATCGTCGGGGCCCTCCGCGAGGTGTTCGGCGAGTACCACGAAACGCCCCGGTTCTGAACCGAGACGGAACCGACGGTCGCGGCCTTGACGCATCTCGCCGGCGCCGGTACCGTGCCTGATAGGTCTTGCGTTTGATTGCAAGTGCAAACCCTGGCGCTCCGACCCGAGGATGCGCAGGGCCGGAGGAGGAACGGTGCACATCCCGGACGGCTACCTGAGCCCCGCCACGTGCGCCGCGCTGGGCGCGGCGAGCGTCCCGTTCTGGTACCAGGCGTCGCGACGGATCCGGAAGGTCGTGAAGAGCCGGTACGTGCCCCTCGTGGCCATCGGGGCCGCGTTCAGCTTCCTGGTGATGATGTTCAACATCCCGGTCCCCGACGGCACCACGGCACACGCGGTGGGCGCCGTGCTGGTGGCGGTGGTCCTGGGGCCGTGGGCGGCCGTGATCGCGGTCAGCATCGCGCTGGCGATCCAGGCGCTGTTCTTCGGGGACGGCGGGGTGCTCGCGTTCGGCGCGAACGCCTTCAACATGGCCGTGCTGATGCCCTTCGCGGGTTACGCCGTCTACCGGCTGATCGCGCGGAGCACGTCGCTCACGTCCCACCGGCGAGCCGTGGCCGCAGGGATCGGCGGGTACGTCGGCATCAACGTCGCGGCCTTGGCCGCGGCCGTCGAGTTCGGGATCCAGCCCCTGCTCTTCCACACGTCCGCGGGGACGCCCCTGTACGCCCCGTTCCACCTGTCACAGACGATCCCGGCGATGATGCTCGCGCACGTGACGGTCGCTGGGCTGGCCGAGTTCGTCGTCGCGGCCGGCGTGATCGCGTACCTGCAGCGGGCCAACGTGCCGATCCTGCGCATCAACCACGCCGACGTGCCCGTGACCGACGAGGAGCTGGAGCGCCGGAGGAAGCTCGGCTGGCGGTGGGTGCTGGTCGGGATGGGCGTGACGATCCTCCTCACGCCGCTCGGCCTGCTGGCGCCGGGGGGCGCGTTCGGTGAGGACGTGCCGGCCGATCTGGACCTTGGCCGGTACAACCTGAAGGCGGTGCCGGCCGGATTGGAGCGGTTCTCCAGCTTCTGGAGCCACACGCTCCTCGGCGGGTACGGGTTCGAGAGCGGCCAGCACGCCGCGCTCGCGTACATCCTCTCCGCGATCCTCGGGATCGTCGTGATCGGGTTGTCCTGCCTCGGGCTGTACGGCCTCTACCGGCTGGTCCGGCGTCGTCGCGGGCACGGGTCCGGCGACCCGCCCGAGGAGCGCCTGGAGGAAGTCGCCGCATGAGCCCCGCGTCACCGGCGCGGACCGCGACGCCCGCATGGCTGATGCAGGGCGAGGTCGGCTTGTGTCCGTGCGGCTGCATCGGGAGGCGGAAGAAGGGCTCCTTCGTCGAGAAGACCCTGAACGGGACCTCCCACGTGATGCGGCAGGCCATGTTCGGCGACGACGTCGCGCAGCGTCACGGCGTGCTGCAGCGGGTCGATCCGCGGGTCAAGCTGGGAGCGACCTTCGTCCTGCTGCTGGCGGCGGCGCTCGTCCACCACGTCCCCACGCTGCTGGTGATGTACGCGATCACGCTGGTGCTGGCCGGGGTCTCCGCGTTACCGGTCGGGTTCTTCGTCAAGCGGGTGTGGCTCTTCATCCCGATCTTCACCGGCATCATCGTGCTGCCGGCCACGTTCAGCTTCATCACGCCGGGCGACATCGTGCTCCCGCTGTGGCACTGGGGCGGCCATCCCGTGGGCATCACGGCGCAGGGCCTCGAGGCCGCGGGGCTGATCGTGATGCGGGTGGCCACCTCGGTCTCGCTGGTGGTCCTGCTCACGCTCACCACACCCTGGGTCAAGCTGCTGGCCGGCCTTCGCGCGGTGCTGGTGCCTCGGATCTTCATCATGATCATCGGGATGGCCTACCGCTACGTCTTCCTGCTCCTCACCACCGTCACCGACATGTTCACGGCCCGCAAGGCGCGGGCCGTCGGCAACCAGCGGCACGACGTGAAGGAGGGGCAGCGGTTCGTGGCGGCCTCGGCCGGGGCGCTGTTCGGCAAGTCGCACGCGCTGTCCGAGGAGGTCCACATGGCGATGGTCTCGCGCGGGTACCGGGGCGACGCCCGCACGCTGGAGGGCTTCCGGACGAGGGCCCTGGACGTCGCCGCGGCCGTCGCCTCCGTGGCGCTCGCGATCGTGGTCGTGGGAGGTGATCGCCTCCTTGGACGCTGAGGTCCGCGAGGCAGGAACCGATCTCCGTCCCGTGACCGCCGCTCGGGAGGGCCTCGGGTCCCAACCGCCGGCGCCGGACCCGGAGGAGCTGCTGGTGTGCCGCGACCTCCGGTACGCCTACCTGGAGCGGTTCACCGCCCTGGACGGCGTGTCGCTCTCGGTGCGGCGCGGGGAGAAGGTGGCGCTCCTCGGGGCCAACGGGAGCGGGAAGTCGACCCTCCTCAAGATCCTCGACGGCCTGCTCTTCCCCGACGCGGGCACGTACCTGGCGTTCGGCCAACCGGTCACGGAGGAGAACCTGGAGGACGAGCGGTTCTCGATGGGGTTCCGCTCGCGCGTGGGGTTCATCTTCCAGAACTCCGATGCCCAGGTGTTCTCCCCGACCGTCCGCGAGGAGATCGCGTTCGGGCCGCTGCAGATGGGGCTCCCACCCGAGGAGGTGGAACGGCGGATCGCCGACGTGATGGCGATGCTCGGGATCGCCGAGCTGGCCGATCGAGCGCCGTTCCAGCTCTCGGGCGGCGAGAAGAAGCGGGTGGCGATCGCCTCGGTCCTGGTGATGAACCCGGAGGTCCTGCTGTTCGACGAGCCGACGGCTGCCCTGGACCCGCGCACGCAGCAGTGGCTCGTCGAGCTGATCGCGGAGCTCAACCGGGCGGGCAAGACGATCGTGCTCGCCACCCACGACCTCGACGTCCTCGACATCGTGGCCGATCGGTGCCTGGTGTTCTCCGAGGACCATCGGATCGTCGGCCAGGGCACGCCGCAGGAGATCCTCGTCGATCACGACCTGCTCCTCGGCGTCAACCTGATCCACCAGCACAGCCACGCGCACGAGGCGGGCGACGTCCACGAGCACCAGCACGACGTGCGTCACCACGAGGGTGCGAGGAGCCGTCGAGGCGTTCACGCCCGGCATCTCGGCCTGCACCTTGCGGGCGAGCGCCGTGGGGGAGATGTGCCCCTTGGTGCGCATGATCTCGGCCACGATGGCCCGCCGCTGGGGGGTCATCCGCAGGCCGCGCCGGCGCAAGCGCTCCATCACGTCCCCCACCCCGCGCGGTTCCATGCGCCATATCGTAGCAAAGGGTTGCAGGTGCAACATGTGGTTCACGCGGGCTCGGGCAGGCCCAACGCGCGGGCCGCCCAGGGCAGGGCCGTGCGCGCCTGCTCCAGCTGCAGGCGGCGCACGTGGGGCGCCGTGGGGATCGGCGGCCGGCCGGCGTGCGCTCCGAAGAACCCGGCGCACGCGGATGCCGTCGCGGCGAGGTCCTCGGACGGCGGCACGACCTCCTCGGGCGGGGGTCCGCCCTCCGCGTGCAGGCTGGGCAGCCAGAAGGCCACGTCCACCAGCGGGTTGCCCACCGAGGTCCAGTTCCAGTCGACCAGGACCGCTCGGCCGTCCCGGAAGCAGACGTTGTCGCTGCGGACGTCGAAGTGCAGGAGCGCCTCCCCGGCCAGCGGGGCGGCCTCGGCCGCCGACCGGAGCGCCGGCAGGTGCGCCTCCAGCCAGTCCGGGGAGCACAGGCCGAGCGCCAGGAACGGCCGCCGGTCGGCAGCCACCTCGGCCCAGCCGGCGCGGACGCCGAGGTGGTCGTCGGCGGCCTGGGGAAGGCCCTCGGGGGGCGGCGTCGCGGCCACCTCCCGGAGGCAGCCGAGGACCAGGTCGATGCGCTCCCTGGTCCAGGGGGGCGGCCAAGCGGCGCCGGACAGGTCCTCGATGGCCAGCACCGGGCGGCGTCCGTCGTCGTACCAGCCCAGGTACCCGGGCATGAACGGGGCGCCCCGGAGCAGCGAGTACACGAGGTGCTCGTCGCGGAGCCAGCTCGCCGTGAGCTCATCCGTGGCCACCTTGACGAAGGCGCGCCGGCCGTCGTCCAGCGTCACCAGCCACCGCCGGGCCGGCGTGTGGCTGCCCGTCGTGATCGGTCCGAAGGCGACCGGGGCCGCCCGCACCTTCTTCAGGGCTCGGGCGATCCGCGCGGCCTCTTCCGCGGTGGGCTCCACGGGCGAAGCGTAGCCCGAGACCGGGAGGCCGGCCGTCGACGCTGCCGCCGGTCTGGAAAGATGGTGGGCGTGCGGCGGA
>JBHGAT010000490.1:0-2381 GCA_041946645.1 Candidatus Velamenicoccus archaeovorus
GTGTACGTCGTCTGGCGGATCCGGCGCTCCTACGCCTCGGCGCTGGCGGAGGCGCTGCGAGCGGGGCGGCCGCAGGTGTTCCCGGAGACCCCGGTTCCGGGTCTGCCGATGCCGGTGCTGCGCGACGCGCAGACCGTCGAGACCCTCGTTGCCGCGGCGACCGACGACGCGCCGTCCGTCCGGCGGCTGGCCGTGCAGCTGCTCGGCGACCTCGACGAGGCCCGCGCCCGCGCGGTCGTGCGGTCGGGGCTGAGCGACCCGGACGCGGGTGTGCGGCTCGAGGCGGTGACAGCGCTGGCCGACCATGCCGGCCAGGGCGACCTGCGCCCGGATCCCGGCTCGGAGATCGGCCCCCTCGTCGACGACCCCGATCCGGCCGTGGCGGCGGCGGCCTCCGCAGCGCTCGCCGGCCAGGTCCAGGACCCCACGCCGGCGGCTCGCCTGCGGGCGCTGGCCGGGGACCGGGACCCGGCGGTGCGATGCATCGCGCTGGAGCAGGCTCGGCGCGCGCCCGCCTCCATCGCCGGACCGCTCGCCCAGGCGGCGATCGAGGACCGCGTGCCGGCCGTCCGAGCGTCGGCCGTGCGCACGCTCGCCGCGGTCGAGCCGGAGCGGGCGCCGGACCGGCTCCTGCGCCTGCTCGAGGACGCGAGCCCCACGGTCCGCGACGTGGCCGCGGACGCCGTCGCCCACCTCTCGGCCCTCGGGACAGCCACGCTCCAGCCGCTCGTCGGCGCGCTCCATCGTCCCGCCGCCCGGGAGGGCGCGCTGCGGGCACTGACGTGGCTCGGGCCCGACACGCTCCGGGGAGAAGGCATCGAGACCACGCTCCGGGCGTTCGTGGCCGAGCGCGTGGCCGAGGCGACCGCCGACCATCGGCTGGCGGTCGCGGTGCCCGACGAGGGGGAGGCCACCGACCTGCTCCGCGAGGCCCTGCTCGAACGGGGTCGCCGCCGCGCCAGGGACGCCCTCCGAGCCCTGTCGCTCGTGACCACCGACGGGCCCGTCGTGCGGGCAGCCGTCGAGGGCCTCGACACCCGGGAGCCGGCTCAGGTGGCGAACGCGCTCGAGACGCTCGAGGCAACGGTGGAGGGGACGATCGTGCGGCCGTTGCTCCCGCTCTGGGAGCGGACGGATGGCCGAGCGCCCGCCGGATCGGACGGATGGGTGCAGCTGACGGGCGACGCGCTGTACATCGTCGTGAGCGGCTCGGTGCGGGTGGAGCGGGGGGGCGCCGCCTTGGCGTTCCGGGGCCCGGGCCAGGTGGTCGGGGAGATGTCCCTGATCACCCGGGCGCCGCGGATGGCCACCCTGACCGCCGAGGGCGACGTCCGGGCCGTCCGGATCGGTCGGCGCGAGTTCGAGAGCATGGTCCACGACCGGCCGGACATCGCGATCGGCGTGATGCGGGTCCTGGCCGAGCGGCTCGGCGAGCAGGGGGTGGCGGACCTCCCGCCCTGACCTCTCCGGGGCACCCTCGAGCGGGTCTCCCAGGTCCACGTCTGGTCCGCCATGGGCGGGCCCCTTCCCGAGCGGACGTCGCTCAAACCGGTCGCGGACGCTTGAGGACCGAGAACCGTCCTGTACCGTAGTCGGGAAGAGATGTCCACGCTCCGTCAGGATCCGACGACCCGCCAGTGGGCGATCATCGCGCCCCGGCGAGGTGACCGTCCCCACCAGGAGGTGCAGGGCCCGAGCCGTCCCCCGCTGCCCGGGTTCGACCAGGCGTGCCCGTTCTGCCCCGGCAACGAAGAGATGACGCCGCCCGAGATCCTCCGCGACCCCCCGGGGGACGACTGGCAGGTCCGTGTGGTGCCCAACCTGTACGGGGCCCTCTCCGGGGACGGCTCGGTGGCCCGGACGGGGACCACGATGTTCCGGGAGATGCCGGGCGTGGGCAGCCACGAGGTGGTGATCGAGTCCCCCCGCCACGACGCACGCCTGGACGAGATGTCGATCCCCGAGGTCGCTCGGGTCGTGCGGGTGTGGCGGGCACGCTACCGCGACCTGATCGAGCGGCCCCACGTCCGCGCGGTGGTGGTGTTCAAGAACTTCGGGGCCCTGGCCGGCACCTCGCTCCTGCACACGCACTCCCAGATCGTCGCCACGCCGGTCTACCTCCCGCGCCTGCTCCGGCGGCTCGACGTCGCGACCCGGTACTTCGACGAGAACGGGGCGTGCGTCTACGACGACGTGATCTCGGCCGAGCGCGAGGCCAAGGTCCGCTTGGTCGAGGAGTGCGGTCGGTTCGTCGCGTTCGAGCCGTTCGCGGCCACGTCGCCGTTCGAGACCTGGATCGCCCCGATGCGGCACGAGGGCTCCTTCGGCGAGATCGACGACGGCGAGGTCGAGGACCTGGCCTGCATCGCGATCCGGTCGCT
>JBHGAT010000491.1:0-2090 GCA_041946645.1 Candidatus Velamenicoccus archaeovorus
GCCGACGCCGACGCCGCCGCCCCCGTCCGCGCAACGGCGCATCGGTCGACCGGGAGCGCCTCGGCCATGATCGGCATCCTGCTGGGCCTGGGGTCCACCGGGCTGTTCGGGCTCCAGCAGATCGCCGTGCGGGTGGGGATGCGGTCGCGGCCGCACGACGACGGGCTCTTCATGTCCGTGCTCGTCAACGTGATCCTGCTGTGGCCGATCATGCTGCTCGTCTCCCTCCCGGCGTGGAGCGGGGCCGGCGTGTGCGGCCTCTTGGTGGCGGGGCTGCTGACCACGTGGGGCGGGCGCTGGGCCAGCTTCAAGGCCGTCCGGCTGATCGGCCCCTCGCGCGCGAGCGCGTTCCAGATCGGCGGGCCGGTGTTCGCGGCGGTGGGGGGATGGGTCGTGCTCGACGAGCACGTCCACCTGCTGCACGCCGCCGGAGGCCTCCTCATCGCGGCGGGCTTCCTGCTCCTGACCCGCTCGAGGGACCGCGTCCCCTCCCTGGTGCTCGAGGTCGAAGGCCCGGATGCGCGGGACGCCGCGGCCGGGGAGGCGGCACCGGAGGAGGGATGGGGAGCGCGCCGGGTCGGGTACGCGTACGCGTTGCTGTCGGCCGCCCTGTTCGGGTTCGGGTTCGTCGTGCGCAAGTGGGCCCTGCTCAGGTACCCGAACGCGCTGGCGGGAGCGTTCTACGGGGCCGCCGCGGCGCTGGTGGCCGTCGTCCTCCAAGCCGTCCTGTCCGGAGACGTGCGGCGGCTCGTCGACGACAACCTGCGGCGGGTCCCTGGGCCCTTCGTGGTCTCCGGCGTGGTGTCCAGCATCGGCCTGTGCATGCAGTTCGGCGCCTTCTTCTTCCTGCCGGCGTGGGAGGTGAGCGTGCTGCTCGGCACGCTCGGCCTGTGGATGCTGGTCTGGAGCCCGCTGTTCCTCGGTCGCGAGGAGCACCTCACGCCGGCGGTGGTCGCGGCCGTCCTGCTGGTGACGGCGGGTGCGGTGGTGCTGGCCGTGGCCCGGCGGCGGTGAGCCGCTCGAGCCGGTTGGTCATGGCGCCCGAGGAGATCAGCAGCGAGTTGTAGAGGGCGGTGGGGGACAGGCAGTACGGAGGGCCCGCCCGGCGGAGCGCGGCGAGGACCCCGAACTGCGACTCGTTCATCCCGTGCTCGGCCAGGACCTTCTCCACCTGCCGCTCGAGGAACCGGGAGAGGCGCGAGATGCGCGCGATGACGCCCATCGGGGACGTGTCCAGGTCGGGGCGTTCCCGGTGCCACTGCTCCAGGATCCGGTCGACCAGGTCGCGGGACGCCGCGCTCGGCATGGACCCTCCTCCCTCCCCTCCGCGCATCCGTCTCGACGTCGAGACAGTCAACCCGGCGATTTGACTCGCGTCAACCCCGCCGATACGGTATCTGAACGCTAAGATATCTCGCGACCCGGGGCGGGGAAGGGCCGCTTGGCGGCGGCGGACCCGCCCGGGGGTCGCGGTGATCGGAGGGGATCCGGGGGTGGGGATGGAACGCATCGGGTTCGCGGCCGGCTACGACCCCAGCATGACGCCTCGAGATCTGGCCGCCGCGTTCCGCGCGGCCGAGGAGCGGGGCTTCGAGGTCGGCTTCTTCTCGGAGACGATCGAGCTGGTGCGGGACTCCGTCACGTCGCTCGCCGCGATCGGGCTCGGCACCGAGCGCATGACCTTGGGCTGCACGCAGATCGTGCGGCTGCGGACCCCGCTCGTGATGGCGCAGTCGCTGGCCGCGCTCGACGAGCTCACCGGCGGCCGCATGATGATGGCCCCCGGCGCCTGCACGCACACCCACGCCAAGCGTCACGGGCTCCACCGGGCCGACCCGCCCCAGGCCCTGATCGAGTGGGTCGAGTCGATCCGCCTGATCCTGTCCGGCGAGACCGTCTCGTACCACGGCGAGATCGTGGACTTCGACGACGTGAAGCTCTCGTTCACGCCCACCCGGACGCACGTCCCGCTGTTCATCCCGGCCACCTCCAAGCGCGGCCTGCAGATCGCCGGCCGGATCGGCGACGGCGTGCTCCTGAACGCCACGTGCTCGCCCGAGTACAGCGCCAACGCGATCGCGATCGTCCGC
>JBHGAT010000492.1:0-2423 GCA_041946645.1 Candidatus Velamenicoccus archaeovorus
CGTCGGCCGAACGCCACGGCCAGCGTGGCGTGGGCCGCGTAGGGCCCGACGCCGGGGAGCTCGAGCAGCCCTTCCGCGGTCCGGGGGACCCCGCCGAGGGCCACCACGGCGCGAGCGAGCTCGCGGAGCGTCCCGGCCCGGCGGACCAGGCCGAGGGGACGGATCACGCTCCGGATCGACGCCACCCGAGCGCCGGCCAGGGCCCGAACATCAGGCCATCGGGCGAAGAGCTGCTGGTAAACGCCCGCGACCGTCGTGCCTCGCGAGCGCTGGAGCAGGACTTCGGCCACGAGGATCCGGAAGGGGTCCGTCTCGCTCCGCCACGGGAAGTCGCGGCGGTTCGCCCTTCCCCACCTGAGTAGGTCACGGACGAAGTGCCGGATGTCGGCGGCTGCCTCCACGCTCCGCACCATACGTCCTGACGGTGTGATCCAGTTCACGGACGGTGTCGGTTGGACCGGTCAGACTCACGGCATGCAGGTGCTCGTGACGATCAGCGTGGCCGACGACGAGGGCGAGGAGCTCGATACCGTCTCGGCCTCGGCAGAGACGCCCCAAGAGGCCTTCGAGCTGGCCCTCCAACAACTCGACGTGGAGGTCGAGGAGTAGCCACCCGACCCTCGCGGCTCATCCCACTACGGTCCGGGCCGTGACCCGAGGAGCACGTGCCCAGGGATCGGGCGGCGTAGACGGTCTTGCCGAGGCGTGCGTCGAGACGGGCACCGGGCCTGGGCGAGCGACGAGCCGACGTGGAGTATCTGGAGCGTGCCCGAGGCCGACGTGAGCATGCTCGAGGAGGTTGAGGGCCTGGACGCGGTCGAGCCCGGGGGTGCGGGATCGGGTACGTCTCGGCGTCGCTCGCGCAGCGCAGCGCCAGGCCGGTCGGTCTGGACAACTCGCCAAGGCAGCTCGAGACCGCTCGGCGGTTCCAGGACACCGCCGAGTGGGCCGCCGGTGGCCGACCGAGGACGTCTGGAAGGCCCGCAAGCGCGCCTGACACGCTCACCTCCCGACCCCGTGTCGGCGCCGAGTGCTAGCATCCATCCAGCATCGGGAGTGGCTCGGCGGACGGGCCCGGCAACCTGGGACGGACACCCAAGGTGCCTCCCGCGAAGGCGGGGATGCGGCCGCATCAGCGGCAACCAAGTGTCCGGGGCGGAGACCCCTTCCCGATGCACCCGCCCGTGGGGCGAAGAGGAGGAAGGGCGATGGCGAGGGACGACACCCCGAAGGGACCGATCCGGTTCCACATCCACCACCGGTCGACCGGGCGCCTGCTCGGCACGTACATGACGTCCACCCAGGTGCGGGAGGCCAAGGAGGCGTTGGCTCTTCGAGGAGACCTTCTGACAGCAGTGACCCGGTGCACGCAGGAGAGACGGCGGACGGAAACGAACTCACCGACGAGGAGCTCCTGGAGATCGGGGAGCGAGGGGGACCTGTCGAGGTTGCGCGTGCTGACGGAGCACCCGGTCCGCCACAGCGCCGGACCAACCTCGCCAGGCACTACCGACAGATGAGGCTCCGGCGAGGCGTCAAGACGGCTGAACGCCCACCCACCCCGTGCTCCCGAGCGGCCTCGAGGGTCATAATCCGCGCTCGAGCTCGTCTCGGAGGGCCGAGAGCCACTCGACCGCGATCAGGTCCTGCGGTCTGCCGGCCGCGCGCTTCATCCGGATCAGGTCGTCGAGCGACGCGACGCGCACGGTGAGCCCGTCCAGCTCCTCGTCGGTCGCGGACGCGTTTAGGTCGCGGTAGCCGTCGGTTCCCGAGGGCGTCCCGAGGCAGTCGAGGGGGCCTGCCTCCGTCGCGAACGTGAAGCGGTCGCCGGCCCTCAGCGTCGCGGGCTCGAGCCGGAACGGAACGTCCTCGGGCACGCCCCTGCGCCGGGCTCCCAGGCGTCGAAGCGCATCCGCGAGCGCCTCGAGGTCCTCCTGGTCCCGGGCGTAGCAGATGTCCAGATCCCCGGTGATCATCGGCGACCCACGCAGCGCCGCCGCGAACCCACCGATCAGGACGAACCGCACCCCGCGCTCCACCAGGATCCGCAGGGCACCGAGCGGATCGAAGGGCGCATCGCTCACCCCATCGCCCCGCGCCGGAACGGCCGGCTCCGCTCCCACTCCCGCACCGCCAGTCGAGCCCGCTGACCGGCCGTCAGACGGAGGCGCTCGCGGATCAGCGTGCGATCCACGTCCGCGCCCGCTCGCCGGGTCAGGTCCAGCTCGAACCCGCACTCGCGCAGGATCCGGTCCAGGGTCTCGAACCGGGGTGAGACCTGGCCCCGCTCGATCCGCGACAGCGTGGGCTGGGGCATGTCCACACGCCGTGCCAGCTCGCGCTGACCCAGGCCCGCCCTCCGCCGCGCCTCCCTGAGCAGCACACCGGCTCCCACGGGGCAATGATAGCATCGATGCTATCAG
>JBHGAT010000493.1:0-2060 GCA_041946645.1 Candidatus Velamenicoccus archaeovorus
GCGTCCCGGAAGCAGTCGGCGATCTGCTGCGCCGTGAACCCGGTGCACGTCTGCAGGAGCGCCCTCAGCGCGGCTTCGTCGATCGGCTCGGCCAGGCGCGTGTCGATCAGACCGTCCGTGTAGAACACGATGGCGTCGCCCGGGCCGAGCCGCACCCGGCGCTCGCGGAGCTCGACGTCCTCGAAGACCCCGATCAGGCTCCCGGGCTCTCCCGCTGGCCCCACCGCGCCGTCGCGACGGAGCACCAGCGGCAGGGGGTGCCCACCGCAGGCCACGGCCAGCGTGACCGCGCCTCCGTCGCGCTCGAGCCGCCCGAACGCGACCGTGCAGAACCGCTCCCCGTCCTCACGCCGCAGGACCTCGTTCAGCTCCTCCAGCGCCGGGACCGGTCCCGGGAGCCGCATCGCGGCCGAGCGCAACGTATGCCGGGCCAGGCCGGTCAATGCCGCGGCCTCAACGCCCTTGCCGCACACGTCGCCCATCGCGACCCCCCACGCGCCACCGCCGATCTCGAAGACGTCGTAGAAGTCGCCGCCCACCTCGGTACGGGTCACGCCGGCCGGTTGGTAGATCGCGCCCACCTCGATCCCCGGGATCCTGGGGAGGCGCTGCGGCAGCAGGCTGCGCTGCAACGTCCGAGCGATCCTGCTGCGTTCCTCGTACAGGCGGGCGTTGTCGATGGCCAGCGCGGCTCGGCGAGCCAGATCCTCGGCCAGCTCGAGATCGGCCTGGTCGAACCGGCGCCCCGACTCGGAGACCGCGAGCGTGATCGCGCCCAGCGCCTTCCCCCGAGCCATCAGCGGCACGATCATGGCCGCCCGCAGCCCGAGCTCCTCGGCCATGGCCAGCTGTTCGGGATCCTGGATCCCTGCGTGCAGCATCTCGTCCGTGATCTCGGGGTACATGATCGACCGGCCCGTGGCGATGGCCCCAGCCATGCCTTCCTCCTGATCCGGTCTGGGAGGGAAGCGTCGACGGTACTCGCGCGCCAGCGCCACACGCTCCGGGTTCGTGTGCGTGACCGCGACGGCCTGGAAGGAGCCATCGGGCTCCACCATGTCGATGCTGCACCACAGCGCGGGACCCGGCAGATCCACCCGGCCCACCGTCAGCTCGATGGGGAACTCCGTGCCGTCGGCCCGCAGCGCCGACAGCTCCATCCGGTGCCCCAGCAATCGGCCCTGGCCGGTCCGGCGGTACTGCTCCAGCGCCTCCCGATGCCTGAGCCGCAGGCTCTCCGGGATCATGAGCTCGGCGACCTCCCGCCCCACGACCTCGTCCCGGCCAAGGCCGAACATCTCCTCGGCCGCCGGGTTCAGGTCCACGAGCGAGCCGTCCTCCGCCATCGTGACGATGGCCTCGAGCGAGGACCCCAGGATCGCGCTCTTCATCGCCTCGCTCTGGAGCACCGCGGCCTCCGCTTGCTTGCGATCGATGAACTGCCCGATCTGCAGGCCGAGGACCCGCACCATCCGGAACAGCCCCTCGTCCGGCGGGCGGATCGACCGGCTGAAGAACTCGATCACGCCCAACACCTCGCGCCCCACCATCAGCGGGAACCCGAACCCGCCGCGCAAGCCCGCGGCCGTCGCGAACGCGGCCCGAGGGAAGTTCTCGTCCGCCTCGGCCTGGGGGATCCAGACCGGCTCGGCGGCCGCCCAGACCCGGCCCGGCAGGCCGACCCCGCGCTCGAAGCTGAACCGGCTGCTGTGCTCCAGGAACCCGTCCGGCAGTGCGGACGACGGGTTCCAGCCCTGCGCGAACCGCAGCACGTCATGGCGCCGGTCGACCAGCCACACCGCGCCGAGCTCCCATCCCATGGCCGTGCCGATGGCCTCGACGATCCGGGGCATCGCCGCATCGAGCGTCTCGGACTCGGTCATCACCTCGGCCACCGCGTCCTTCAGGGCCAGCCGCTGCTCCAGCTCCTTCCGCTCGGTGATGTCCGCGCAGATCCCCACCATGCGGACCGGCGTCGAGCCCTCGGTCAGGACGCGACCGCGGGCGGAGAGCCATCGCACGGCGCCGTCCGGCCGCACGATCCGGTAGTCGTGCTGGTA
>JBHGAT010000494.1:0-1924 GCA_041946645.1 Candidatus Velamenicoccus archaeovorus
GATCGCGGGCTGGGACCAGTCGCGCACCGCCGGGAACCGCAGGCCGTTGGCGAACTGCACCATGTCCGAGCAGATCACGAGCGTCCGGGGGTTCCAGCCCGGGTAGGCGGCGAAGAACTGCTCGGCGAGCGACAGCGCTCCGAACACGTCGGTGCCGAGGGCATGCCGCTCCCAGATCGCCCGCACCGCATGGCGGGCCTCGGCCGACGTGCTCTCCAGGGTCTGCCGGCAGTCGAGCGAGTTGTCGAGGATCGTGCACGGCTGGAAGGTGTCGCTCACCGGGAGCTCGCCGTGGGCCAGCGGGGCGTCGTCGATCACGTCGACGCCGAGCGCTCCGCCGTCGTCGCGCAGGTTGGCGAGCACCAGATCGAAGGTCCGCTCGTACCGCGCTCGGACCGCGTCGGTCCGCGTGCTGTTGGAGGCGTCGAACAGCACCACCGTGGCCGAGCGCGACTCCCTGGCCACCGCCGTGCACCCGACCGCGGCGAGCACCAGGGCGACCGGCGCCACCACCGCACGGACGCGTACCGGGCGCCGCATCACACCGCCTCCTCCGATGGCTCGAGCAGCTCCCGCGGCACCTCGGATCGCGGGATCCGTTCGAAGCAGGCGGGCATCTCGTGGTCCCGCCGTGCCCGGACGTTGGCCGAGCAGTAGGCGACGATCAGTCGGTCCCGCGCCGCGACCAGCTCGCGGACCGCAGCGAGCGTGGCGGTGCGGAGCCCTCGGCGCTCCGCCGAGACCGCCCGGGATCCCTGCTGCAGGGCGCCGAGGGCGGAGCGGGCCTCTTCGACGGCGCCGTCCAGCTCGGCCAGCCGTGCGGAGCGCTCGCGGGCGGCCTCGCGGATCGGCCGCATGGCCTCGAAGATCCGCTCCCTCGCGAGCTGCGCCTCCCTGGCCCGCGTCTGGAGGTCGAGCTCGCGACGCTTGCGGAGGAGCTCGAGCTGCTGCTCGTGGCGGCGCTGCTCCTCGGCGAGCTCTCGCCGGCGGAGCTCCTCGGCGCGGCGCCGCTCCTCGTCCTGGAGCTCCCGGGCCACGCAGAACGCCAGGAACCCCCGCTCGGCCGCCGTCCGCGTGGGCCGGCCCAGGAACAGGCCGGCGAAGTGCGCCATCGTCACCAGGCCGACCGCCACGGTCACGGTCAGCACGTAGGTCATCCAATCGGCCTCGTGGAACAGGCGGAACGCGAAGGCGTTCAGGGGCAGCTCGCCGAGGACGATCAGGACGACCAGCGGCCAGTAGACCAGGCGTCCGAACCCGCGCCAGCTCGCGTCGGCCTCCGGCGGCCCGAACGCGAAGCCGGCCTCACCGGTGGTCGACGCCGGCTCTGGCGGCCGCGGCTCGGTCGGGACGGTCACCGGCTCCGCCTGGGGCCCGGCCGGAGCCTGCGGGGGCCCGGCCGGCGGGGCCACGGAGGGCTCCGGGAGTGGCTCCCGCAGCGCCTGCGGGACGTCGTCGTCGGTGGGAAGCTCCTCGAGCCGCCGCTGGAGACGCCCGAGATGCTCCGCCTCGGTCGCCGCCAGCCGGCGGTCGTCCTCTGCGGCGGCGTCGCGACGGGCCTCGAGGTCCACCAGGTGCGCGACCGCGTCGGCGGCGCGCTGCTCCAGCTCGGCCAGACGGCCCTCGAGCTCCGCGTCGGAGCGCCGGAAGCGCTGCAGCAGGACCTGCAGGCGCTGGTCGACCCGAGCCAGGATCCCCCGGAGCTCGAACGGTAGCGCCTCCTGCCCAGGCGAGGGCACGCCGGCCCTGCCGTCGCGCCTGCCCTTGCGCCGGGCGCTCCTGAGCTCCCACCTCTCCCGCAGCATGCGAGCCTCCTCGCGTCGTCCCGCGATCGGACCCCGTCCACGTGTGGACCCCGCAGGAGGGGTGGTGGTCATGGAGGGGGCCGCGACCACGCAACTGCACCGACGAGAAGGTACGGACC
>JBHGAT010000005.1:0-19804 GCA_041946645.1 Candidatus Velamenicoccus archaeovorus
GGTGGCGACACGCGGACCCGGTCGTACCGGAACGCGCGCCCCTGGAACGAGAACCGCCGACCCGTCCACGCCCGCCGGAGGATCTCCACGGTCTCCACGGTGCGGACCAGGCGCTCGGACCTCGGCACCCCGAGCATGCGGAACTCCTCGGCGCGCCACCCCAGGCCCAACCCGACGATCAGCCGCCCGTCCGAAAGCTGGTCCACGACCGCGGCGTCCTCGGCCAGACGGATCGGGTCGTGGAACGGCGTGAGCACCACCCCGGTGCCGAGCAGCAGCCGCTCGGTCGAGGCGGCGAACGCCGACAACATCACCAGCAGCGACGGCAGGTAGCCGTCGGAGGTGCCGTGGTGCTCGCTCACCCACGCCGAGTCGAACCCGAGCGCCTCCGCCAGCCGGACCAGGTCGAGCATCTCCCGGTACTCGAGCGCGTACGTGCGCTCGGACCCGGCCGGGAGCTGCCCGGTGAACAGCCCGATGCCGACACGGACCCCCATCGGCCGAACGCTACCGGCGGCGGCGGCCCGCCACAAACCGCGTGCCTCGCCCAGCCGCCGGCGTGTCCCCGGTTGAAACTGATAATCATTCTCGACTATGCTCGTGCGTCGTGGACGCGAGGTGGCGCCCGACCGTCGCGCTCGTCGCGCTCGTCGCGCTGGTGCCGGCCACGTCCGCGTGCGGGACCTCCGGCCACGACGGCCGCGTGGAGGTCGTCGCGGCCTTCTACCCGCTCGCATGGGCGGCTCGGGAGGTGGGTGGCAACCGGGTGGACGTGGAAGACCTGACCCCGCCGGGGACCGAGGCGCACGACACGACCCTGACCGCCGCCCAGCGGGGCGATCTCAGCACCGCGGCGCTGGTGGTGTACCTGGGTGACCTCGGCTTCCAGCCGGACGTCGAGCGGGCCGTCCAGGACGCGCAGGGGCGGGTCGTGGCGGTCGCCGACGGGCTGCAGCTCCTCCCCTCGACCGAGGGCGACCTCACCGCCGACCCGCACGTCTGGCTCGACCCGGTGCTGATGGATCGGATCGTCCGCCGCGTCGCCGACGGCCTCGTGGCCGCCGACCCGGGGCACGAGACCGGGTACCGGGATCGCGAGGAGGCGACGCTCTCGCTCCTCGGGTCGATCGACGAGGCCTACCGGGAAGCGCTCGAGGGCTGCGCGTTCACCACCTTCGTCACCACCCACCAGGCGTTCGGGTACCTGGCCGCCCGGTACGGGCTGCACGAGCTCGGGATCGAAGGCCTGACCCCCGAGAGCGAGCCCTCGGCCGATCGGATCGAGCAGGCCTCTTCGGCCATCGAGCAAAAAGGCGCGGCGCCGGCCGTCTTCTACGAGGCCACGGACGAGGGCCGGCGCGTCGGGCAGAGCGTCGCCGCGGACGTGGGGGTCCCCGCGATCCCGCTCGGGACCCTGGAGTCGGAGCCGAGCTCCGGCGACTACCCATCCGTGATGCGGGCCAACCTCGCCGGTCTGCAGGGGGGGCTGCGGTGCGGCAGGTGAGGACCCGCGTGGACGCCGCGCGGCCGGCGGTGGAGGTCGCCGGCCTGCGGTTCCGGTACGGCGCCGCTTCGATCTTCGACGGTCTGGACCTCCTGCTGCGGCGGGGCGAGTTCGCCGTCCTGGCCGGCGTCAACGGGAGCGGCAAGTCCACGCTCCTGCGACTGCTGGTCGGGCTGCTCCGTCCCGAGCGCGGCACCATCCGCGTGCTGGGTGGATCGCCCACCGACCCGACGATCCGGCGCCGGATCGGCTACGCGCCGCAGGGCCTCCGCACCGTGACCACGCTCCCCGTGTCGGTGCGAGAGGTGGTGGCGGCAGGGATCGTGCCCACCAAGCCGCTGTTCGGCCGGATGCGCCGCTCGGACTGGCAGCGCGTGGACGCCGCGATCGAGGCGGTCGGCCTGGGCGACCTGGCCGGCGAGTGCCTGTTCGAGCTCTCGGGTGGCCAGCAGCAGCGGGCCATCCTGGCACGAGCGCTGGTGGGCGATCCCGAGCTGCTGCTGCTCGACGAGCCCACCACGGGGATCGACCCCTCGGCCCGTCCGGAGGTCGTGCGCGAGTTCCGCCGGCGCGCCGACGCCGGGGCCACCGTGGTCGCCGTCTCCCACGATCCGGACGAGTTCCACGACGTGTGCGAGGAGATCCTCGTCCTCGAGGCCGGCCGGGTCGCGCCGATCACGCACGACGAGTTCCACCATCGGTACCAACGGACGGTGGAGCGGACGTGAGCAGGCTGTTCCTGGTGTGGGCCGTCCAGGCGTACGTCGCCGGAGCGGCGGTGGGGATCGGCGCGCCGGTGATCGGCTGCTTCCTGGTCCAGCGGCGGCTGTCGCTCATGGGCGACGCGGTCGGGCACCTTGCGTTCGCCGGCGTGGGGATCGGGGTGGTCCTGGGGATCGCGCCGCTCTGGGGAGCGCTGGCGATCGCGGTGGTCGGGGCGGTCGGGCTCGAGTGGCTGCGGGTCCGGGGCCGCCTGGCCGGGGACCTGTCCCTCGCGCTGATCTTCTACCTCGGGCTGGCCCTCGGGCTCGTCATCATCTCCGCGCGCGGAGGGCTCACCGCGTCGGTCCAGGGCGTCCTGTTCGGCTCGATCTTCACCATCACGTGGGGGGACGTCGCGGCCATCACCGTGCTGTGCGCCGTGGCCGTGCTGTTCGTCGCAGCGTTCTACAAGGAGCTCGTGGCGGTCGCGCTGGACGAGGAGACGGCCAGGGCATCCGGGCTCCCCGTGGACCGGCTGAACGTGCTGCTCGTCGTGCTCACGGCGCTCCTCGTCGCGGCCGGCATGCGGGTGGTCGGGCTGCTGCTGATCGCCTCGCTCCTGGTCGTCCCGGTGGCGGCCGGCTCGAGGCTCGCGCACTCGTTCCGGGGCTCGATGCTGTGGGCGGCGACCGCGGGGGTGAGCTCGGCGCTGATGGGGCTGGTGGTCGCGCTCGTGCAGGGCGAGGTCTCTCCAGGCGGCACGATCGTCCTCACCACGGCGGTGGTCTTCGTGCTCGCGTCGATCGTCGGGCGGCGCGGGGCCCGGCGGCATCCCAGGACGGGCCCGTCGTGACCGGCCCGAGCCGCGCCGTGCCCGATCCGCGGACGATGCTCTCGGCCGCGGCGCTCCGCGTGACGCGCCAGCGTCAGGCCATCGTCGAGGCGCTCGAGCGGTCCGCTCGGCCGGTCACCGCGCAGGCGCTCCACGCGGCGCTCTCGCGCGGAGGGTCGGGGCCGGGGCTCGCGACCGTCTACCGGACCCTGCAGGCGCTCGAGGAGGCCGGGTACGCCCGCACCTTCCCGGCCGGCGATGGCGAGCTCTCGTACAAGCTCTGCGACCCCGGACATCACCACCACCTGATCTGCGAGCGCTGCGGCGCCGTCGTCGAGATCCCGTCGTGCGAGATCGAGGGGTGGGCCAACCAGGCGGCGCGGCGGCGCGGGTTCACGGTGAGCTCGCACCAGGCCGACATCTTCGGAACGTGCTCCACGTGCGGGGCGCGTGGGAGCGAGCGGAGCGACCGCCGTGCAGGCAGGGTCAGGGCGTGAGGTACGGGCGGGAGGGCCTCGGCACGGGCGTGATCCGGGACGCGTCCACGATCACCTCGCGTCCGAGCGGGTAGATCGTCCCCCGCACCTCGACCCATCGGTTGGTCGCGAACGCGCCCGGCGGCACGTTCACCACGCGGACCTCCGCGATCGTCGCGTCGGCCACGCAGCACGTGATGATGTAGCGCGTCAGGAGGAACTCGTCGGCCGGCGTATCGGCGTACCGCGTGACGAACCCCACGAACGTCACCGGCTCGCCGGCGCGCCTGGCCAGCGCCGCCTCTCCCTCCCTGGTGGTCTGCGCCGCCGCGACGTCGATCAGCGTGAGCCGCCCCGTGCCGATGTCGCCGAGCGGCGTGGCGATCCCCGACGCCGTGAACCCGGCCCGCTTGCCGGCCGAGAAGCTCCCCAGCACGGCCGGCGGGAGCGCGACGACCAGGACCACGGGGAGCACCATCGCGCCGAGGACCCACGCCTCGCGCCGGCGCAACGGCTCGGGGGTGCCGACGCGGGCCGAGGCCAGTCGCCCCAGCGACGCCGCCGTGAGCAGCACCCCTCCGACGGGCACGACCCAGCTCGTGCGCGTCGACAGGTACAGGGCGTCCCGGCCGCTGAGGAGCAGGAACCAGAACAGCGCGGCCCACACGCCGAGCACCACCGCGCCGCCGATCCGGACCGGACTCCACCGCGTCGCGCGGGGGCGTCGCGCGGTCCGCGTGGCCGCCGCGGCGGAGCCGGGGAGCGCGACGTCGCTCATCCCGCGATCACGTCCACCCACATCGCGCCGACCAGGGTGGCCGCGGCCGCCGCGATCACGAGCGTGCGGACGAACCGCGCTCGGAACGTCCCCAGGTAGAGGGCCCCGAGCTTGAGGTCCACCATCGGCCCGAACACGAGGAACGCGAGCTGCGCGGCCGGTCCGAACTGCACGAACGACGCCGCGATGAAGGCGTCCGACTCGCTGCACAGCGACAGCGCGAACGCGAGCGCCATCATCACCAGCAGGTCCACCACGGGGATCCCGGCCACCCCCTCGATCAGCGTGGAGGGCAGGAACGTCTGGACCAGCGCGGCGATCGTCGCGCCGATGAGCAGGAACCGCCCCATGGACAGGAAGTCGTTGCCCAGGTGGACGAAGAACCGGCGCCACCGTGCCTCGGGCGGTCCGAGCTCGAGGACGTGGTGGGCGCGCCCCTCGTCGGGGCGGGGTCGGAGGAGCTCGTCCTTCGAGCGGTCGCCGGCGACCCAGCCCACCGCGACGGCCACGGCGAGCCCCAGGAGGAAGCGGCCCGCCACCATCGTCCACAGCGCGCCCCGCCCGCGGTAGGCCACCACGGTCGAGGCGATCACGACGGGGTTCAGGACCGGCGCGGCGAGCATGAAGGTCACCGCCGCGGCCGGCCGGAGGCCCTTCGTGGCGAGGCGGCGCGCCACGGGGACCGAGCCGCACTCGCAGATGGGGAAGGCCAGGCCGGCCAGCCCGGCGGCGGGCAGCTGCAGCCACCGGGGGAGCCGGGTGAGGCGCTCGAGCGCGCCGATCGGCACGAACACCTCGATGATCGCGGCGGCCAGCGCGCCGATCAGCACGAACGGCAACGCCTGGACCACCAGCGAACCGAAGATGACGAACGAGGTCTGGATCCAGGCCACCCGCTCGGGCGCGGCCAGGCGCAGGCCGACCGCGGCCACGGCGAGCGCGGCCACGATGGCCGCGATCGTGCGGGCCGAGGCCATCCGCTCGCGCCCGGCGATCACCTGGGCCATCAGCAGTACCTCGCGAACGACACCGCGAACCCCTGGAACGCGTCCGCGAACAGCGGGGAGCCGTCCGGCGCGTCCGCGTCGAGGAGCGCCTGGGCCACCACCTGCCCGGTGATCCCCAGCGAGGCCAGGGCGTCCTGGTCGAGGAAGAGCCCTCCGGGCACGACCCCGGCGACCACGCGCCTCGAGCCGGGGACGGCGGCCTCGACGTCCGCCACGACATCGGCGGTCGGGACCTCGATGACGGCCGGCTCGCCGGCTCCGAGGGTCATCCCGGCCGCGGCCGCGGTCCCCGTACCGAGCGCCGCCCCGGTCGAGCCCGTGCCGGCGACCGCGATCGCCACCGAGCCCGACGAGGCGGTCCGGGCCGCCCGCACGATCAGCCGGGTCCGTCGGTCCATCGAGCGGACCGAGCCGTCGAGCACGACGGCCAGGACGTCGGGGACGCCGTCGCGGCCGAAGCCCGATCCGAGCATCCTCGAGACGCGCGCCACCGCGGCGTCCCCCGTGGCGAACGCCAGCGCGTCGCGGTCGTGCCCGAGGTACCAGGTGCCCCCGACGATGCCCCGGTCGGCCGTCTCCGTGGCCACCAGCCCGACCAGCGACGCCTGGTGCGCGTGCTCGTCGAGGTCGTCGGGGAGCGTGGCGATGACCGAGGGCGGCGATCCCGGTCCCCAGGCCGTCACGACGTCGCCTCGGTCGTTGCGGACGAGCGTTCCGGTGATGCCGTGCTGCGAGGGCGGTCCTCCGGTGCCGATCGTGGTGAGCGTGGCCGCCGGGTCGAGCGGGAGCGACCCCGTGGTGCCCTCGAGCGTCCCGGCGCCCGTGCGGAGCAGGGACGCGAGGTACGGCCACGTCCCGCTCTGGGCTCGAAGGTCGGCGGTCCCGATGCCCTTCCACGCCACCTCCAGGATCAGGCGGGGCCGCAGGCCGTCGGCGAGCCCGGACACCGCCTCGCCGGCCCGGACCTCCGGGTGGGGACGCCGGAACCCGATCACGTCGGCCAGGGTCGGAGCGATCTGGTCGAGCCCGGTTCCGGCCGGTACCGCCGCGGCCGCATCCACGCCGGTCCCGGCGAACACGATGGGGACCGCGGTGTCCGGCCGGCGTGACGCCGACGGCCAGGTGGGGGAGCCGCCGTCCCGGCCGGTGCCGCCCCGGATGCTCGGGCCGCTCGTCACGGCCAGGACGTCGGGCGAACGCCCTTCGCGGAAGCCCGCCGCGAGGTCGGCGCGCAGGGCCGGGGGAAGGGGGCAGAAGGGGACCCGGGCCGGTCCGGGCTCGCTCCGGCACGAGCGCGCGGCGCACGCCGCTCGGAGCGCCCCGGCGGGGACGGCCAGCAGCCCCAGGATCCCCAGCAGGATCGCGAGCCGGCGGCCGAACACGCGCCCCACGCTATCAAGCGTTCGCCGGCAACGGGTGCAGCGCCGCCGTGTCTGCTACGTTGCGGAGTCGCCCGTGGTGTCCCGTCTGCGCTCCGTGGCCTCCCGGCGCCTGCTGGCGCTCTCCTTCGCCGTCTCCCTCGCCGCCGGGGCCTGCTCCGGGTCGAGCGCGCGGGAGGCGGCCGGCCCCTCGGGGGCGGGGACCTCCGCCCCGAGCTCGCCCTCCCCGTCCACCCTCTCCCCGGTGGCGACCGCCACGAGCGTCGCCGGCTCGCCCTCGGCCGCGGTGCCGGGGAGCCCCGAGCAGCTGGCCTGCTCGATCCCGCACCAATGGCTGCTCCGCACGTGGCGCGGCTTCGAGCCGGACCGGGGCGCCGACATCCAGCTCCTTCCCAAGGAGTACGACTTCATCGGGTCGGGGCTCCCGCACGTCGGACCCTGGGGCTACGTGAACGACGTCCCCATGTTCTGGTACGGCCCCGGGCACATCCAGGCCCGCGGCGTGGTGAACCGCCCGGTGACCGTCGCCGGGATCGCGCCCACCGCGGCCGAGCTGCTGCGCTTCGACCGGTACCACGCGCCCGACGGCATCCCCATGGACGAGGCCATCGTGCCGGGGCAGCAGCCGCCCAAGCTGATCGTCACGATGGTGTGGGACGCCGGCGGGATGGACGTGCTGGACCGGTGGAAGGACGCCTGGCCGTACCTCCGGTCGCTGATCCCCCAGGGGACCTGGTACGCGAACGCCACCGTGGGGTCCTCTCCCACCAGCACGGCGCAGATCCACGCCACGATCGGCACGGGGGCGTTCCCCGACCACCATGGGCTGATCGGCCATCGATTCCGGATCGGCGACCGCATCACCACGCCGTGGGCGCAGGGTCCGGCGTACCTGATGGACCCCACGCTCGCCGACCTGTACGACCGCGCCATGGCCAACCGTCCCGTGGTCGGCGAGCTCGGCACCGTGTCGATCCACCTGGGGATGCTGGGGCACGGCGCGATGTGGGGTGGCGGGGACAGGGACATCGCCGTGACCCGCGAGGTCGCCGGGGCCGAGACCCTCGGCGCCGAGACCTTCCAGTGGAACCTCAGCCCGCTGCTCCGGCAGTTCTTCCGGTTCCCCGGCTACGTGAACGACGTGCCGGGGTTCCAGGACGACGTCCGGGCGGTCGACGCGGCCGACGGGCAGATCGACGGGAAGTGGCGCGACAACGACATCGCGCAGCTCCTGAACGGGTTCGACACGCCGGCCCGCACGCCGTACCAGACCCGCGTGCTCGAGGAGATGATCCGGCGTGAAGGGTTCGGGGCCGACGACGTCCCCGACCTGCTCTACGTGAACTACAAGGAGATCGACTACATCAGTCACGTGTGGAGCGTGGACTCGCTCGAGATGCGCGACGCCGTCGTGGCCCAGGACGTCGCCCTGAAGGAGCTCATCGGGTTCCTGAACCAGCAGGTCGGTCCGGGCAACTGGGTCCTCGCGCTCACGGCCGACCACGGCTCGATGATCCCGCCCCGCGTCTCCGGCGGGTTCCAGATCTCGTCCACCCCCATCGCAGCGGGGATCAACGCCCGGTTCGACCACGACGGGGACGACACGCACGTCGTCGAGCTGATCCAGCCCACGCAGATCTTCATCGACACCAAGGAGCTCCAGCAGAACGGCTACACCCTGACCGACGTGTCGAAGTACCTCATGACGCTCACGCAGGCCCAGACGGCCGGCGCGGGCGTCGCGGTCGACCCCGCCACGGCGAACCAGCCGGTGTTCCAGGCGGTCTTCCCCTCGTCGATCATGAAGGACCTGCCGTGCCTGCCCGAAGCACGGAGCGGCTGAGGCCGGAGCGGCGGGCGTGAGGCGCTGGGCGGCCGGAGTGGCCATCGCCCTGCTCGTGGCGGCGTGTACCTCGTCGGCGAGGCCCGAGCCCTCGACCACGCCCGTCGCGGCCTCGACTCCGCCACCGCTCACCGACCAGGCGCTGGCTCGGCGGGTGTGCGCCGACGTGTCGCACGACGTGCTCCTGCGGACGTGGCGGGGCTACTTCGCCGGACGCAGCGGCGACATCCAGATCATCCCGAAGTATCCGAACTTCGTGAACGGCGGCCTCACGCACGCCACCCCCTACCCCTACACGCAGGATGTCCCTGTGTTCCTGTACGGGCCCGGGTACGTGCGGCCGGGCGTGTACGACCGACGGATCACGCTCGCGGACGTCGCCCCGACGGCGGGGGCGTTGCTGGGGTTCCCCTTCCACGCGCCGGACGGCGTCGCGCAGACCGAGGCCCTGCTCCCGCCGGGCGAACGACCCGTCCCCAAGCTCCTGGTGACGATGATCTGGGATTCCGCGGGGTGGGACGTCCTCAACCGGTGGACGGACGAGTGGCCCTACCTGCGCTCGCTGCTGCCCCAGGGCGCGTTGTTCACCCACGCGACCGTGGGCTCCTCGCCCTCGAACACGCCGACCGGGCACTCGATCATCGGCACCGGCGCCTTCCCCCGGCGCACGGGGTTCGTGGACGAGTACCTGCGCGTCAACGGCGCGATCCAGAAGCCGAACGCGGCCGGGCCGGCCTTCCTGCTGGAGCCGACCCTGGGCGACCTGTACGACGTGGCCGAGGGGAACCGGCCGATCGTCGGGGGGATCGCCAGCCTCTCCGCCCACCTGATGATGATGAGCCACGGCTCGGCGTGGGGCGGAGGCGATCGCGACATCGCGGTCACCCGCGAGGCGGAGTTCGGCCCCACCGGCGGCGCCGAGTCGGACGTGTGGAACCTGACCGGCCCGATGGCCCCCTTCTACTCGTTCCCCAGCTACGTGAACGAGCTCCCCCCGGTGACCGCCTACACGCACGCCCTGGATCGAGCCGATGGCACGCTCGACGACGCATGGCGGGGTCACCCGTTCAGCGAGCTGCATCACGGGTTCGACACGCCGGCCCGCACCCCGTACCAGGAGACGCTGATCGAGACCGTGGTGCAGCGCGAGGGGTTCGGGCAGGACGACGTGCCGGATCTGCTGTACCTGAACTACAAGGCGATCGACACGATCGGACACCTGTTCAGCGCGGACGGCCTCGAGATGTCCGACGCCGTTCGGTACCAGGACGAGGCCCTCCGCCGGTTCGTCGGCTTCCTGGACGCGACGGTCGGCCGGGGGAGCTGGGCGATGATCCTCACCGCCGACCACGGCACCCAGCACGATCCGCACCTGTCGGGTGCCTTCATGATCGACATCGACAAGCTGGCGTCGCTGATCGGACGCACCTTCGATCACGACGGCGACGGCGTGCCGCTGATCCAGCGGGTCCGGGCCACCGAGATCTGGATCGACCCGGCCGAGCTCGCGGACAACGGCGCGACGCTCACGCAGATCTCGCAGTTCCTCATGACGCTCACCCAGGAGCAGACGTACAAGAACCGCAACGTCCCCGCACCCGGGCACGAGCAGGATCGCGTGTTCGCGGCGGCCTTCCCGTCGTCTATGCTGTCCACGCTCCCGTGCCTGCCCGAAGCTCGCACGGGCGCGCCCTAGCCCGGAGGATCCGAAGCGGAAGATGGCGGTCACCAGGTCGGTCCCGGCTGAGGACCTCGTCCGCGTGCCGGAGGAGGATCGCCGGGGCTCCGGTCGGTTGATCGTCCTGGTCGCCGCGGTCCTCCTGCTCCTGCTGGCCTTCGGGTGGACGTTCCTGCGCGATCCCTCGATCAGCGCTCCCACCCGGGACCCCGCCTGGTACACGTGGCGCTCCAACCTGATGATGCACGACGACCCCGGCCTGATCGCCGGCGACTGGGGTCCGTTCCACATGTTCGGCGGCGGGTACCGCGTGTCGGTGCCGCTGTACGGCTCGATCCTTCAGCGCGTCGCGGGGATCGACCTGTACACGTTCAGCGCCTTCATGATGATCGGCATCCCCATCCTCACGGGCCTCGCGCTGGGCGCGTTCGGCTACCGCTACCACCGCGACCCGCTGCTGTACCTGTCGATCCTGGCGGCCACCGCGGCGCTGTTCATGACCACGCCGTACGTGGGCTACCTGGACAACATCACGGTCCTGTACGTCCTGTCGCTCACCCTCGCGTTCTACCGACCGGGCCGGACGTCGTGGGGCGCCAGGACCGCGCTGTTCCTGCTCGGCATCGTGGCCGCGTACACGCACCCGACGACGTGCGTGATCTTCGGCGCCTCCCTGATGGCCGTCTTCGCCCTGCACTTCGTCACCAGCCGGTTCTCGCTCGGGTCCGCGCTCCGCCGCGACGGCCCGAGCCTGCTGTCGATCGGCGTCGGGATGATCGCCGGTCTCGGGTCGTGGCTCGTCGGGCCGTGGGGCGTGAAGGGCTCGCTGGCCGACGCCGCGCTGCCCCCTCCGTACACCCAGGCCGTGTTCGAGCGGCGGCTCGGCGACTGGGTGCTGTCGCTCCAGCCGGCCATCACGTTCCCCCTGATCCTGCTGGGGATCGGCTGGGTGGTGTACCGGGCACGGAGGGACCGGCGACCGGCCTCCGGGTTCGGCACGATCTCCGCGCTGTGGCTGCTGCCGCTGCTCGGCGTGTTCGGTTTCCTGCTGGGCAAGGCGTACCCGTACTACCGGTTCATGAACGCCACCGCGGCGGTGATGCCGCTGGTCGGCCTCGGCGTCTGGGTGGCCGCGCGGTGGTTGCTCCGGCGTCGAGGTGGGCTGCGCGTGCTCGGCGTGCTCGGCGTCGTCGCGATCGTGGCCGCGCTCGGCTTCGTGTGGCTCCGGGGTCGGGACGCCGCGCGGTGGGCGGACCCGGGGAACCAGTGGATCGACCAGTCCACCCGGACCGCGCTGGCGGCGGCCGGGACGATCGCGGAG
The DNA here is from genome assembly GCA_041946645.1 of Candidatus Velamenicoccus archaeovorus. Lineage (GTDB taxonomy): Bacteria > Actinomycetota > UBA4738 > UBA4738 > HRBIN12 > DASQQQ01. Next base: position 11,521 of record JBHGAT010000005.1, read on the forward strand.
GCGTCGCCCGGCCATCCGATCGTGTTCGTCCTGAACTTCGGCGACACGTACCAGGCCTACGGGTGGTCCAAGACCTTCACGAACGTGTCGCGCACGGGCCTCCCGGGAGACGCCGTGAAGCGCTCGATGTCCTACTTCGGCAGCGTGGAGGACTTCCTCGCCGACCGCCCCACCCAGCTCACCGATCCCACCTACAACAAGATGTCGCGCGGCTTCTTCCGCGAGCTCCAGGCGCTCGAGCGCGAGTACCCGCAGCCCCCCATCGCGTTCCTGGTCCGCCAGTTCAACGGCAACACCGGCAACACCGCGCTGCTCGACCGGACGCCGACGCCGTCGAACCTGATCCCGATCGGCGACGACCTGGCCGTCGTCACCGGGCCCGACCTCGCCACGCCGAGCCCGGGTGTGATCGAGGCCGCCCGCGCCGCCGAGCGGCAGACGGCCGCCCTGTACGCGGACCACCCGGGCGTGTTCGGCAACCTCGGGCACACGCTGCGCGTGCTGCTCGCGCTGGCGCTCCTGCTGGTGGTGCCCGGCCTGATCTCGGCCCGGTACTTCGAGCTCGAGGACGGATGGACCAGGGTCGCGCTGGTCCCGGGGATCTCGATCGCCCTCACGATCGTGGCCGGCGTCGTGGTCGTCGCCGTCCACCGCGCCCCCTTCGGCGTGGCCGATGGATGGGCCGCGCTCGCGGTCGCGGTGCTCGCCGCCGTCGTCCTGCGGCTGGCCAAGCCGAGGCTCGACCGGTGGTTCGCCACGTTCTCGCGGTTCTTCGCGGAGATGTTCGAGGTGTTCGCCAACCGCAGCTTCTCGGCGCTCATGGCCACGCAGTTCATCGCGCAGGCCGCAGACGGGATCGTGCAGGCGTCGCTGGCCAAGTCGATCGCGTTCGGGGGACAGAAGGGGTTCGACGTCACCAGCGCGCCCTCGGCTCGCTACCTGCTGGGCCTGATCCTCGCGCTCTACGTGCCCTACACGATCCTCAGCCCGTTCGTCGGGGCGTTCATCGACCGGTACGACCGGCGTCAGCTCCTGTCGCGCTCCAACCTGTTCCGTGCCGCCGTCGTCGCCCTCACCGCGGTGGCGCTGCTCGGGGCGGGGGACGGCCTGCCCGACCTCGTGCTGATCGTCGCGGTGCTGGTGACCCTGGCCTGCACCCGGATCCTCCTGGCGATCAAGTCGGCCGGCCTTCCCGCGGTCGTCCACGGCAAGGACCTGCTGCAGGCCAACGGTCTCTCCCAGGCCGGGGGGGCCATCTTCCAGGTGGTCGGCGGGGGGGTGGCCCTGGTGGGCACGGCGGTCGCGCCGGCGTGGGCCGTGGCGGTGCTGGGCGCGGCCCTCTATCTGGTGGCCGGGTTCGTGGCCCGCCGTGTCGAGCGGCTCGAGTACCAGCCTCGCGCGTCGCGGTTCGTGGAGGAGGCCCGGCGGGTCCTGCGCGACATCGCCGGCGGGGTCCGCGAGGTCTTCCGCCGCCCCGCGGCGGCCCTGGGCCTGTCGGGCTTCCAGGCGCTGCGGATGGAGTTCTTCGGGTTCGTCACGCTGGCGTTCGCGCTCGAGGCGCGGCACCTGCTGTCGGGCCCCGACTCGGACAAGACCGTCGTGGCCATCGCCGGCGCGTTCGGGGCGATCGGCGCGGCCATCGGGATGGTCCTGGCCCAGGAGCTGAAGGACCGCGTCCCGCCGTACCGGCTCCTGGTCGCGGCGATGGCCGCGGTGGGGGTGGGCGTGATCCTGTTCGGCGGTGTCACCACGATCGTGGGCTACAGCGCGATCGTCTTCATCGGGGCGCTCGGGTTCTTCGTGGGCAAGATCGCGGCCGACACCATCATGCAGCAGGCGCTACCCGATGACTTCCGGGGTCGGGGTTTCAGCCTGTTCGACATCGCGTACAACCTCGGCTGGATCGTCCCGGCGCTGGTGCTGGCGCTGGTCTGGAGCGGCGACCGGGTTCGGGTCATCCTGGTCGCCTCCGGGGTGGTCTTCCTCCTCGTCACCGCCGCGATCTACGGGTGGGCCCGGTCGATCAAGGATCAGCTGGCCACCCAGGACGACGTGGTGGAGGCGGCCTACCCGAACGGGGCGGCGTTCGAGCCCTCCACCGACGGCCAGCGGGGAGGCCCGAGCCGGTGAAGGCCGTCACCCTCGACCCCATCGCCGGCCCGTCGGGGTACCGGCGCCACCTGCTGCTCCCCGCGTTCGAGGCGCTCCGCCGCGCCGACCTGGCGCCGTGGGCCGGCACGTCGGAGGTGGAGCGCGCGCGGGTCGGCATCCACGCCGAGCGCGGCCCCGAGAGCCTGGACCGCTCCTTCCGGCTGATCGCCGGCCACGACCAGGCGCGTCGAGCGCTCGCCGCCGTCCGCGGCGCCTGAGGAGGGGTCCCCCGGTGCCCTCGGTCGAGACGGACGACGCCACGCTCTACGTGGAGGTGGACGGGGAGGGTGCGCCGGTCACGGTCGTGGCCCACGGGCTCACCAACAACTGCCGGGAGCTCGCCGCGCTCACGCCGCTCGTCCCCGGGACGAAGGTTCGGTTCGACTTCCGCGGCCACGGGCGGTCGAGCGCGCCGGAGACCGGGTACCGGTTCGAGGACTTCGGGCGCGACCTGGAGGCCGTGGCCGACGCCTACGGGGCCACGTGCGCGGTGGGCACCTCGCTGGGCGCGGGAGCCATCGCGAACCTCCTGTGCCGCAGACCGGATCGGTTCGAGCGGATGGTGTGGCTGCTCCCGGCGGGTGTGGACCTGCCGCTGGGGTTCAAGCAGCGGTACCAGGCGCTGGCCGACGACCTCGACGGCAGGACGCCCAGGGAGGCGCTCGAGGCCATCGTGGCCGACCCCGCCCGGGTGGCCGAGTACGTGCAGACGCCGTGGAGGATGGAGCTCGACAAGGTGCTGTGGGCGCACGAGCACCCCGAGGGCGTCGCCCGCGCGATCCGCACCGTGATCGACGACCGGCCGGTCCCCGACCGGGAGCTCCTGCGCAGCGTCACCGCGCCCACGATGCTGATCTGCATCGAAGGCGACGAGATCCATCCCGCGGACGTGGGACGCGTCCTGCACGACCTGTTGCCGAGCTCGGAGCTGCTCCTGTTCGCGAGCCAGGACGAGCTGTTCGCGGCCATCCCGCAGGTGGTCGAGAAGGTGAGCGTGTTCCTGGCCGGCGCGGCGTAGCGCTCGGGCGCGCCGGGGAGGGAATGCGCCGCGTCGCCGCTCGGTTGTGCCGAACGCGATGAGCGAGCGCGACGAGTTCCGGCGGGACAAGGACGACTTCTTCCGGCATCATCCTCGGTCGCCGCTCACGCCCGAGCAGCGGGCCACCTTCCGTGGCCTCTCGTACTTCCCCGAGGACCCGGCCTTCGCGATCCGGGCGCCGCTCGACACCGACGTCGACCGGGACGAGCCCATCGTGATGCAGACCACGACCGGCGGGACACAGGAGTACCGTCGCGCGGGCGTGGTGCGGTTCGAGGTCGAGGGGCGACCGGCGCAGGTCACCCTCTACGCGTCGCCCCAGCAGCACGAGCTGTTCCTGCCGTTCCGGGACGACACGTCGGGGAAGGAGACGTACGGGGCGGGACGGTACCTCGAGGTCGAGCCCCCCGGTCCCGACGGCGCCGTGGTCGTCGACTTCAACGACGCGTACAACCCCTACTGCGCCTACAACGAGGCCTGGAGCTGCCCCATCCCGCCCCGGGAGAACTGGCTCGACGTCCCGATCCGCGCCGGCGAGAAGACGTACGAGGGCGCCGTCTCGGATCCGGGCGCCGCCGGGGAGCGCTAGGCTCCCGCGCTCCAGGCGACCGAGGCGTCGGCGAGCGCGGCCGCACGGGCCGCATCGATCATCGGGACCACGATCGTGAACACGCTGCCGGCTCCGGGTGCGCTCTCGACCTCGATCCGCCCGCCGAGCTCCTCGATCATCCCTTTAGCCAGGTGCAGGCCCAGACCCACGCCGCCGAAGCGCCGCGTGGCCGACTGGTCCGCCTGGTGGAACCGGTCGAAGATGACCTCGCGCTCCTCGGGGGCGATCCCGATCCCCCGGTCGGCCACCCACACCCGGAACGTCGCCGGGCCGACCTCGGCCCCCAGCTCGACCGCGGCGTCCTCCGGCGAGTACTTGAGCGCGTTGTCCAGCAGGTTGCCGAGGACCTCGGCGATCCGCCCCCGATCGGTCACCGCGACGGCGCCGTGGGGGATCCGCAGCTCGACCTTCCGCGAGCCGGCCAGCTCGGCCACCAGCTCCCGCGCCAGGAGCCCCAGGTCCACCCGCTCGAGCGCGACCGGCCTGGTCCCCGTCTCCAGGTGCGCCGCGGACAGCAGGTTCTGGACCAGCCGGAGGAGACGCTTGGCCTGACCCTCGGCGGCCCCGAGGAACTCGGCCCGCACCTCGGGGTCGTCGCCCAGCCCGGGCTGCCGGAGCGTGGTCAGGTAGCCCATGATCGACGTGAGCGGCGTCCGCAGCTCGTGCGAGGCGGCCGCCACGAAGTCGTCCTTCTTCTGGTTCAGGTCCCGGAGCTCGGTCACGGTCCGCTCCTGCTGCTCGAGCAGCTCGTTGAGGCGGTCGTTCTGGTCGCGCAGGCGCCGGGAGGCGTTCCGGGCGATCGGCAGCAGGGCCGCGTACAGGAGCAACAGGCCGAGCCCGAGGGTGGGCAACAGGCTCCGGACGAGCCGGTCGATGTCCCCCTGGATCACCGAGTAGCGCTGGTACAGCTCGGCCACCGCGACGACCGGGCCGCCGGGGACCAGGCGGAGCGGGACGTACGTGTAGAAGAGCTTGTCCGCCAGGAGCCGCTCGAGCTGGTTCTCCTCGGCGTCCAGGTCGGAGACGCCGCTCTCGACGTGTCCCTCCGCGACCTCGGACAGCTCGGCCGCCTCGTCCTCGAACCGCTTGCCCACCAGCTCCGGGGCATCGGAGTACACGATCGTGCCGTCCAGCCGCCAGAGCTTCACCCGGACGTCCCGGCCGGTGGACAGGATCCGCGCGCGGACGAAGTCGTCGACCGCCGTGTACACGTCGCCGGTGAGCGGATGCCCCAGGTCGACGTCCGCGAGACCGGGTGCGAGCACGGCGTCGGTGACGAAGCGCGCGTGGAAGGTCGCGGCCTGCTCGGCGCGCTCCCGGACCGTCCGGATCACGACCGCGGACACGGCGATGCCGGTCGCCACGACGGCGACCAGCGCACCCACGGCGAACCGCAGCACGAGCCGCGGCCGCCCGGACCGGCGGAGTCCCTCCATCGCTCCCTTCCGGGAGGTATCGGGCGGGACCGCATCCGGCTCAAGCCGTGATGGTCCCGGACGTCCGGTACCCTTGCGCCGTGACCGAGGAGATCTGCGCCACCGACGCGTACGCCCGCAGCTGTGAGGCCGAGGTCGTCGCCGCCGATGACCAGGGCGTGGTGCTCGACCGGACCGTGTTCTACGCGCGGAGCGGCGGCCAGCCCGGCGACACCGGGGTCCTGCGTTGGGACGGCGGGGAGGTCCGCGTCGTCGACACCGTGAAGCGGGCCGGGGAGGTCCTCCACGTGCTCGACGGGGCGGGGCCACCCGTCGGCGCGACCGTGACGGCCGAGATCGACTGGGAGCGCCGGCACACCCTGATGCGCACGCACTCGGCGCTCCACGCGCTCTCGGGCATCGTCTGGCGCGACTACGGGGCCAAGGTCACCGGCGGCAACATGGAGCCCGGGGTCGCCCGGATGGACTTCGAGCTGGACGCGATCAGCCAGGAGTTCGGCCGCGAGGTCGAGGAGAAGCTGAACGCCGAGCTGGCGAGGGACCGGCCCGTCCACGTGAGCTTCCTCCCTCGGGCCGAGGCCCTGGCGGATCCCGACCTGATCCGCACCAAGGTCAACCTGATCCCCGAGCACGTGGACCCGATCCGCGTGATCGACATCGAGGGGCTCGACAAGCAGGCGGACGGCGGCACGCACGTCCGCTCCACGGCCGAGGTCGGCCGGGTCCGCGTGGTGAAGACCGAGAGCAAGGGCAAGGGCTTCAAGCGCATGCGGATCGAGCTCGTCGAGCTCTGATCACCGTGTCCGCCCGGAATGACGCCCGCCGCTCCGCCGGGAGCGAGGCCGTCGGCGGGATCGTCGTGGCGGCCGGGGCCGTGCTGTTCGGCGTGGTCGTCGTGTTCGGGAAGGTCGCCCTGCGCCACGGCCTGCCGGTCCCGTCGGCGCTCGCGGTCCGCTTCGGGGTCGGCGCCGCGATCCTGGCGGTCGCGCTGGTGCTGCTGCGACGGCCGGTGGTCGCTGTCGAGGGCGAACGGCGAGGCATGGCGCTGCTGGCGCTGTTCGGCTACGCGGTCGAGGCGGGGTTCTTCTTCGCGGCGCTCCAGCACGGGACCGCCGCGGCGGTCACGCTCCTGTTCTTCACGTATCCCGTCTTCGTGACGCTGCTGTCGTGGGCCACCGGTCGGGGCCGGCCCACGCGGCTCACGGTGTTCTCGCTCGTCCTGGCGGTGGGCGGCGCCGCCATCGTCGTGACGACCGGCGCGGGGCTCACGATCGAGCCCGTCGGCGTCGTGTTCGCGCTCGCGTCGGCCGTGACCTACTCCGGCTACCTGTTCGGGGCCGGGGTGGTCGTGAAGCGCACCAACCCGCTCACCAGCGCGATGTGGCTGAGCCTGGGCGCCTCGGTGGGCCTGGCCGTGTTCGCCCTGGTCACCTCGCAGGCCCGATGGCCGTCCGGCGGGCAGGAGTGGTGGCCGGTGCTGGGGATGGGCGCGGGCACGGCCGGGGCGTTCGTCTGCCTGATGGGCGGCCTGCAGCGCCTGGGGGCCGTGCGGACGTCGATCGTCTCGGCGCTCGAGCCACTGTCCTCGGCGATCCTTGCGTGGATCTTCCTGCACGAGGACATCACGGTCGGCGTGGTGATCGGGGGCCTCCTGATCCTGGCCGGGGCGGTGTCCGCGAGCGTCTCCCGTCAGCTCGCGCCCGAGGAGCCGCCGATCCCCTAGCTGATGAGGACAGGGCCTCCGAGCGCGGGGAGGCCCTGTCGGTGCTGCTCCGGATGGGTCTGGGGCGGTGGGCTTCGTCACCGGGCTGCGTTCGGCAACTCCGGCCATCCGTTCACGAGGATCACCTCGGCGTTGAGTGCGTCGATCGAGTACTCACTGCAACGCTGCCCGTTGGCGGTCGTCGGCACGCTGACCGTCTGCGTGCTCCCATCCGGGAAGGTCCACTCCTGCGTGGGAGAAGTATAGTCCACTACCTGCCATCCGGTCGCCTGGAGTGCCGAGACTGCCGCCTCGGCCTCTGCCCTCAGTGATAGGTTCCCGGCACACTCCGGCTCTTCTGCGATCCGGGCGTAGCGACGCTGCAGGTCGGCTGCGAGACTTCGTACCTGCTCGGCGGAAAGGCCCGCGTACTGGACGCCGCCCGCTGGGAGAGTTGCCCCGATCGACTTGCATGCGTCTTCAGCAGGCAAGTCCGCTTGGTCTGGGAAGACGCCTGTTCCCCCACCCGACACCACGCAAGTGACCAGTGAAGGTGGGACTGGGGTTCCGAACGCAGCTGTCCACCGGCCGGCACATGCGGCAACAGGACTGAGGTTGGTGCCCACCAGGGAGACGATCGCTGTGTCAGCGTTCTGATCGAGCCGCTCGTAGCAACCGACGGACAGTGGATCGCTCGTCGGTCGAGAGGTCAGGGCGAACGCAGCGGCCGTCGCCAGAACGGCCGCTGCGCTGAACCCTGCCACGGCCAAGCGCGCTCGACCCCGGCTCCGTCTGGGCAAGGCAGTCGGTGGGCTGTGGTCGCTGGCGAGGATACGTTGGAGCATCGCCTGGGACGCAGGGCTCTCATCCCAGGTGCCGAGCTCACCGTCATCCACGGGATCGATCTCACGCAGGTACCGCTCCAGGTTCTTCCCGTTCATGGTTCTGACCTCCCTGCTCTCGCACGATCATGTGGGTTCGCTTGCTCATCGATGAGATGGAGCACACCTGCGCGAGCCAGGTGAAGAGCGAGATGACGACGCGCGCGATGGAGCCGGGTCGTCATGGCCCGCGGTGAGCACTCGGCCACTGCTGCCGCAACCGCGATATCCAGGTCGTCCCAGTACACGAGCATGAGGGCCTCCCGCTCCCGTTCTGAGAGCGCTGTCATGGCTTCCAGCACGGCATCGCCCAACTGATTCGCGTCGGTGGGATCCACGCCCTGTCGTGTCAGCGGTCCGACGGCCATCCGCAGCTTGTGGGCGAGAGCAGCTCGTCGACCCGCCGTCCTTCGGTGGTTCGAGATCAGGTTCCTCGCTGTCGAAAGGAGCCAAGGGAGCGCGTCG
>JBHGAT010000050.1:0-9249 GCA_041946645.1 Candidatus Velamenicoccus archaeovorus
GGGGGCGTCCTGATGGTGCACACGCGGATGAGCGCGATCGGCTGGGTGGTCGGCGGGAGCGAGACGATCGTGCGCGCGCTGCTCGACCGTCTCGGTCCGGCCGGCACGCTGATGGCGTACGCCGGTTGGGAGGACAACCCCTACGATCTCCACGCGTGGCCGGAGGTGTGGCAGCGCTCCTACCTCGAAGAGCTTCCCGCGTTCGATCCGGAGCTCTCGGAAGCGGTGCACGAGCACGGGCGCGTGCCCGAACGGATCCGGACCTGGCCCGGGGCCCGTCGCAGCTCTCACCCCGAGGCCAGCATCGTGGCCGTGGGGGCGAAGGCGGGCTGGATCACGGACCACCACAGGCGCGACGACGGGTACGGCGAAGGCTCGCCGCTGGCGCGGCTGGTCGAGGCGCGGGGCCAGGTCCTCCTGCTCGGCGCGCCGCTCGAAACGATCACGCTCCTGCACCACGCCGAGGCGCTCGCGAGGATACCCGGCAAGCGCCGGGTCACGTACCGGATGCCGGTGCTCGAGGGCGGGCGACGCGTGTGGGTCACGTTCACCGACATCGACACGTCCGACCCCGGCCCCCTGCCGTACGCCGAGGTCCTCGGGGACGCCGATGCCTTCGAGGTGATCGCCCGCGCGGCGCTCGCCTCGGGGTGCGGCGTCACGGGCCGCGTCGGCCAGGCGAGGTCCCACCTGTTCGAGGCCGATGCCCTCCTCGCCGTCGCTGTCGACTGGCTCGAGACTCTCTTCGGGCATCATCCGGATGAGGCCGCCTCGGAGCCTTCGGAGAGCGGATCCGCGTGATGGAGGGCGGAGCGCGTTGCGGATCAGGTCTCTCGCACGGCTCCAGCCCGCGAGCGAGGTCGTGCCGGCGCCTCGGTCTCCCTTCTCGCGGCACTATCGGCGGTGGTCCTGGAACACCTGGCCGATCTCGGGCTCGCTGCCCCGCGGGTCGCTCGTCGGCGTCACCACGAGCGATTCGCCCGCGAGCACCATCGACGTCGTGTGGACGTGAAGGGGTCTTCCGCAGGTAGAGGGGCATGTGCTCCGTCTCAGCAGGCGCCACGCGAAGCTTCGTCGGGAGGGCTATCGCAAGCGCGGGCACCGATGATGCGCTCGATCCGCTCCCACGCTCGTCGGTTGAGAACGACGACGCTACCGGCAAACGGAAGCCGTGGCTTGGGGGCTGACCGACTGGTACCGGGATGGCGCCCTGGCCGAGTACGTGGCGATGGAGGCGAGGAACCTGGCGCCCAAGCCGGCCTCCCTGGGTCACGTCCAGGCGGCCGCACTGCCCATGCCCGGGCTGACCGCGTGGCAGGCCCTGTCCGTCCACGGCGGACCGTCCGAAGGCCAGCGGGTGCTGATCAACGGGGCGGTTGGGGGAGTGGGGGCCGTCGCCGTCCAGCTGGCCCGGGCGGCGGGCGCCCACGTCAGTCAACCGGCTGGAACTCCCCGTCGTTCGAGAGATCGGTCGTGACCTCGGTGAAGGCTCGCTCCGGCGGGAGGTCCTCGGTGGAATGCAGCGTCATCCGCTCGCTCAGCGCCTCCACCAACGTCGCTCGGGGGACGCGGGTGGCCTCGGACTCCCCGTGGACGCCCGAGAGGGTCGACATCATCGCGGTCATCGGGCGATCCCTGGTCGCATCCTCCGTCCACAGCCCGAACAGGGTGCGCGGGGTCGCGTTCCGGCTGCCGTGATGTCCCACCTTGTACAGGTCGGTCTCCCGAAGGAGGTGAAGGATCTCGGGGCAGCTGGGCGCCACCTTCAGCGCGTACTCCCAGTTCTCGATCTGGGCATCGCCCGGGAAGAGCATCGCCTTGCTCCCAGCCCGGATGAGCAGGATGACGCTGGTGTTGTTGAGCACGTCATCGAGGATGCGGACGATCTGCAGGTAGGAGGAGAGCTGCTGGCGGCCCAGGCGCTCCGTCAGCCACCGGACCGGCCCGATCTCGCCTGGTTCCGATCCCACCGTCGGAGTCCCCTCCGCGTGGCGCTCCAGGAGCGGTGCCAGGGCCACCTCATCCAACATCCCTTGGAAGAACATCCAGTACTCGGGGTCCTCGGAGCGTTGGCGGGCGATGTCGGGGTGTTGCTCCAGGGTGGGCGGACCGAGCACGTTCACGGTGATGCCGGGGACGAACCCCCCGATCCCCGAGTCGCTCCCGAAGCTCACGTAGGAGCCGGCCCCCGTGGCTGCCCAGGCATCGAGCCGCCTCACGGCGTCCTCGTTGCCGAGCTGGTCGAAGGCCAGGGCCCCGAGCTGCCCGGCCAGGCCCCGGCGCCCCTTGCCGATGGCCTCGTGGAGGCTCGCGGCGACCCCCTGCGCCCGCCGCAGGGTGCGCACGAACGCGTGCGAACGCTCACCGAGGGAGGTCGGGCCGGTCGCCTCCGGGGCGGCGCTCGGATCCTCCGTCCAGGAACGGACCACGAGCTTGGGGTGAAGGGCGTCGATCGCCGCCGAGGGCGTGGCGCTGCCGAAGGCGGAGAGGTGGTCCTTGTGCCGGTGGGTCACCACGATGACATCCAGGGCCCCGTGGGTGTGCTCGGCGATCAGCGAGGCGATCTCCTCCGGATCACCACCTTCCTCCGGGCGTCTGGTCGAGCCGAAATCGATCAGGATGTGACGCTCCGATCGGCCATCCTCGAGCGCCGAGGCGTACTCGAAGCTGAGCAGGAAGCAATCGCCGAACCCGACCTGGTACATCCTCACCCGTGCCCGGACGGGTCCGCCCGGTCCGGCGCCGCCTGCCATCCTCGCTCACCAGTCCTCGGCCGCTCGGGCATCGGGTCGGTGGAACTCGGCGAACCGCTGCCCCAGCCGGGTGCTGAAGGAGAACCCGTACCGGGCGTGCGCGTCGCTCAGCCCGCTCTCGACCAGGTAGGCGAGCCGCCGGCTCTGGCGGTCCCAGTCGAACAGCGGCTTCCGCTCGTGGAACTTGGCTCCGCCGAACTCATCGAAGACCAGCGTCCCGCTCCCGAACAGCTTGAGGGGAGTCGATCCGGGCAGGTTCAGGGGGATCTGCAGGCCCATCCCCGCGAGCTCGGAGGCGGTGCCCTTGAGGATCTGGACGTAGTCGGCCACGGACTCGCTCACCACGAATCCGTCGGGGCCGACCCGGACCGCGGGCCTGACGGCCTCCACCGAGGTGTAGTAGGTGGTGTCGATCCCCAGCAGACCGGCGTTGTCCCAGATGAACCGGAACACCTCGTCGGGATCGGTGCGAAGCGCCCCGAAGTGCAGGTTCCGGTAGCTCGGCCGGGTGGGCTCGCTCGACAGATCGACCGTCCGTCCCGCGGGCTGCGAGATCCCGAAGGCCTCGAACGATGCCCGGAGGGCGTCGCGGTAGTCGTGGGCATCCTCGGGCGCGAGCTCCCGATCGGAGACGAGGATCGCATCCAGGAAGTCCTCGAACTCGAACTCCACCGGCGGGAGGTAGTCGATCGATCGGATCACCATGCCGAGCAGGTGGTCCGCCGACTTGGCCCCCTCCTCGGCGGCCCGGGCCCGGTCCAGCCCCCCACCGTGGATGAGGGCCTGCAGCCGGTCCTCCCACATCCGAAGGAAGGTCTGCATCACCGCCGCGACCAGGATCTCGCCCCGGCGGTGCGGCTCGCCGAACGCCGGGTCGCTCCGCCAGGTGTTGGTGGCGGGGATCTGGATCGAGCGCCTCAGGGCGTTGCCGCGATCGGCGTGCACCTCCCGCCCCATCTGCTCGGCCAGCGACAGGAGCGCGTTGTGCTCCAGGGCCCCGGGGACGACCGTTTCCGCGGGGATGCGCCCCTGCGCGTCGGGCTGCCCGAGCAGGTGCTCCACGGTGGCCCGGGCGGAGAACACCGACAGCAGCGCGACGATGTCGGCGAAGGCTTCGTGGAAGGCGGGTTGATCCGGCAGACCAGGTTCCTCATAGCGGTGGCGCAGGCCGTCAAGGACCCCATGGGTGGTCTCATGCGCCACGATGTCGTGGGACAGACACGTGTAGACGTCTCCGCTCTCCGAGGAGGGGAAGTAGCCGAACAGCACCGCCTCGTCATCGTCGGAGTAGAAGGCGTTGGCCTCGGCCAGGGCGTGCGGGACCAGGTACAGGGTGTGCCCGGGGAAGCTCCAGGGGACCCGGCGCCCCAGAGCGGTCTCGAACGCGCCCAGGGTCCGCGCCGCGATCGCGTAGACGTTCTGGGCATGGAAGTGGGGGTCCCCCAGGATCGTGGCGTCATCCGGGTCATCGAAGTCCCCCGACGGGAGGAGGGCAGGCGAGCCCAGGCGCCTGGTCGAGGCGTCGTAGTCCACCACGTGGAAGCGGTGGCTCTGCGGCCCCGGGAACAGCCGATCGGCCGGGACGGGAACGGTGGCCGTCAGGATGGTGCCGTCGGCACCCTGCCCTCCGGGTCCTGGGCCACGATCGTCATCTCGATCGTGCGCTTCGCCGCGCCCGGAGGGGCGGGCTCATCGGGTGGCGCCATCGCTCCACCTCCCTGCTTGTTCCGCGGTCGCGATGCCTCCGCCAGGCGATGCCCCGCCGTTCACGACACGAACTCCACGAAGCGGTCTGGCCCTGGCATGGGGAGCAATGGGTAGCCCAGGATGACGTGCAGGTTGATCATCGCCAGCACGTAGCCGTGATGGAGCAACCGCGCGGAGACCTCCGTGCCCAACCGGTTGAGCACCGTGCCCACGGCAGCGTCGGCCCTGGCCACCGCCTCCCAGTCCTTTCGGTTCTCCGAGGTATCCCCCAACGCCTCCAGGGCCTCGTGCGCCCACCGCCGGCGGTCCGGCCACTCCCCCCGGTCGATGAACGTGTCCGGCACCTCGAAGGGGCTCTGAGGGATGTGCACGAGCGCCCCCCGCAGCCCCTTCTTCTGGAGCTCGGCTCGATCGAAGCGTCCGACCAGACCCTGTCGACGGATCGCCGTGGTCTGGTCGTACAGAACGTCCTTGTCCTTCCACAGCGCCGCGAGCTCCCCGAAGGCCGGGATCCACGCTCGCCGCATCGGTCGCATCCCAAGGCCGGCCGAGGCGTTCACGACGATCAGCTCCTCGGGTTCGTAGTGCTCCTCCTCGAGCCCAGGCCAGCACTCCAGGCGAGCGGAGAACCCCTGGGCCCACTGATCGGCCATGTTGTCGTAGACGCCTCCGTCGGTCAGCACCAGATGGGCGGGGACGCCCTCCAGCCGGTCGTCGCCCGTGGGGCAGTCCGGTGACTGGTAGGCGAAGCCGTGGGCACGGGTGGGAAGCCACCTGGGCGGGAACGCGCCGGGCAGGCAGGCGGAGGCCTGTACGGCCGTGTACAAGGGGAGCCCGGCCGGGTCCCCCCGGCCGAAGCGGTACCCGTAGACGAACGAGCGGGAGAAGTAGAGCTGCTCACCGCTTTGGAGCTCGGTCGCGCAGATCACGTGATCGAGGTCGCCCTTGATCTGCGAAAGCGATGTGACCTGCCCCCCGGGCGAGAACAGCGTGGTGCGGAACGCGTGGGCGCACACCCGGCCCCGAAGCTCGAACACGGCGGACACCCACACCATCAGCGCAGCGAAGACCAGCAGGAAGCGGAGGAAGGCCGCCACCGGGACGAGCCACAGAGGGACGGCGGCCGCGTACAGGCCGGTCCCCAGTAGGACCCCGTAGGCCTTCCCCACCGCCGTGGCGAACAACGGTGAGAGCACAAGCAGCGTCCAAACGAGCACCAGACCAAGGGTGATCGCCAGGCGGATCCACCGGGAGACCGGCAGGAGCCAGGCGGGACCTGCCGCCAGCGCGAGGGTGAGGAGCAGAACGTTGCGGTAGCGGAGGGTCAGGGGGGCGTCCATGAAGGTGCCCGACTGGGCCAGCCGGTGGGCGAAGGGTCGGAGGGCCTCCTCGAACTGGCCCGCTTGCACGGCACGGAAGTCCACGCTCTGGGCCACGGAGCCGTTGGTGAGCGATCCCCCCGAGACCGAGGCGATCAAGCGGACCTGGTGGTTCTTCCCCGAGTCCGCGAGGTACAAGAGCGCGCCGAGCCCGAACAGGCTGGCCCGATGCCCTCCGCCGGAGATCGCGACCCCGATGCCCTCCCTCACCCGAGCGCCTCCCCCAGGATCGAGGCTCGTTCAGTCCCGCGGCGGGCGCCCCCCGGGCTCGAGGATGGAGCGTTCTTCCGGACTCTGGCCAAGACCCTAACGGCCCCGTTGTCCTATGGTCAACCAGGAAGTTCACTGGCCGGCCTGGCCCCACGGCGGGAATCGTTAGGCGTCGGTTGGGGCTTCTGGTTCGTCGGGTGCGGCGGTGGCTCGCGGTGGCGGTGTCACGACCGCTGGCGCCAACCGGCCGCGCGCTTCGGTCAGAAGGTCCTGGGCGAGTCGTTCCCCGTAGCCGGCAACAAACGCGCCGACGGCGAAGAACGCGAATCGAGAGTCCGAGTCGGTCGGCGCTTGGAGTGGGATCCATCCGCCCTGGACAGCGAAGTAGAAGAGCAATCCGAAGACGGCCCCAACGACTGGGCGAGACGACCCGCTGAGGAGGATGTACCGTCGCCCAACGTCATAGGCGACTCGGAATCGCCCGAAGGTCACGCGCGAGAGCACGCTCATGAGTGCGCCCACCGCCCCAGCTGCAACGCATCCCTCAACGAGTGCCCGATGCTGAGTGCCGATCGTCCTCCAGCCGAAGGCGGCCAGGAGAACGATGACGGCCACGCCGATGAGCATTCCGGCGAAGTAGACGAACTGGGCCCGCCGCTGAGCCATGCGATCGTAGTACTTCGCCGTCTCTCCGAGTCCCTTCCGGGCCAGCACCACGAGTCGTGACTCTCGCCGTAAGGGGTGGCTCGGCTCTGTGCCCTCCTTCGCGTACCGCTCCGGATTCAACCGGATGGCTGCCTCGTCGAGGATGTCGAGCAGGTCGGTGACTGACCCGTAGATCGCCTCGGTACACCGATAGCGCTCTTGGCCGGTCAGATCTTCCTCCGCCTTGTTGGCCAGGTCGTCACACTGCGAGAGCAGATCTGATGCCGCCGCCGCGTCCGCGTCCCGGTCCGCGCCGTCGGGGAGGTTATCCATGACGTGCAGGTGCAGGCGTTCCTCCGTCTTGTCGCCACGCATCGCCCACTTGCGCTCCCTGGTGCGGGTGAGAGCCGCGGCGGCAGCCACGTTCTGGCAGTAGTAGGAATCGACGACTTCGCCATGACCCTCCTCGAAGGCCTGAAACATGCGATCCCGGTAGCGTTCGTATCGGTGCCGGCTCTGCTCCCGCTCGTTGAACGCACGCTGGGAGAAGAACCAGCACGACGCCCACTGTGCGAAGCTGGCCCTTTGGTGCTCGAGAGCGGCGTCGAACTCCGGATCGCTCTCCGGGGTGTCGTCGTCAAGGTTCGGTTCGCTCTGCGGACCGTCCTTGCCCAGCTCGTTGTCTGACGCTCCGTGGGCTTCCATCATCCGCCCCCCGCGACTCTAGCCAGGGATCCTCCACCCGCGCAACGCTCGAGGCGAGACAACGAAACGAAGGAGGCCGGTGCGCCGAGCGGGCCTGTTCCGATGTACCCACGCCCTCGAGCGAAGAACGCACCGTCACCGGACCCGTACGACGACACCGGCGGAGCCTGACGGGCCTGAACACAGGAGTCTGCTGAGCACCGATGCGCAGCGGACCTTCATCGAGGCGACCCCTGCGATGCACCGGGTGATCGATCCTCGTCTCGAGCCCGCCTCTGCGGGAGCCGTGGTCGCACCGGCCGGAGATCTCGCCGAGTCCTGAAGTCGGCCCGCGCTCAGCCACTCACCGGCAGTCTGCCCACGACGGTCGTCCCGGCTCCCGGAGCGGACCCCACCCGAAGCTCTCCGCCCAGCGCGGCCACGCGATCCACCATCCCCTGGACACCGGTCCCGTAGCCGGTCGCAGCCGGGTCGAAGCCGCGACCGTCGTCCTCGACCTCGAAGCGGAGCTCGGTCCCCCCGCCTTCGATCCTGACGATCGCCCGCGAGGCTGCCGCGTATTTCGCCACGTTCTGCAGGGCCTCGAGGACGCAGAAGTACACGGCCGCTTCAGACTCCTGCGGGTAGCGCCCGACCCTATCGGCCTGGACGGTGACCGGCAGCGCCGAGCGGCGGGCCTGAGCCTCGAGCGCCGCGGGCAGTCCCTGGTCGGCGAGCAGCGGCGGGTAGATCCCCCGCGCGAGGTCGCGGAGATCCTCGAGCGCGTCCTGGATCCCTTGCTGGACCTGGTGCAGGAGCTCGCGTTCGCGGTCCGGGTCCTTGCCCGCCAGGCCCTCCGCCATCCGGGCCTGGACGGCGAGCGCCACCAGCTGCTGCTGCGCGCCGTCGTGGATGTTGCGTTCGATCCTGCGTCGCTCGCCGTCCTGCGCGGTCACCAAGCGCTGGCGCGAGGCCCGGAGCTCATCGAGGTTGTCGCGGAGCTCCTCGGTGAGCCGCACGTTGCGAAGCACCAGGCCGACCTGCGCCGCCAGATCCTCGACGAGCTTGTCTTCGGCCACGGTGAGGGGCTCGTTCGCCGGCTTGGTGACCGCGAGGGCGCCGAGCATCTCGTCGCCATGGCGGACCGCTGCGACCTTCGACGCGTCGGCGATCGCGGGGAGCTCGCCGTCCGCCGCTGGGATCGGAGCCGGCTCGCCGTCGCTCGCGCCCCACGTGGCCGAGGGACGGAGCTCCCCCCCGACGCGGAGCCACACCGTCGCGGTGCGCGCTCCGGTGCCTCGACCCAGCAGTCTCGCCATCCTGGGCAGGACGTCATCGACCGAGTACGTGCCCGCCAGCCGTTCCGAGAACTCCGAGAGCACCTCGTAGGGGGAGGCGCGCTGCCCGTAGACCAGTCGGTTCGCGAACCGCTTCGCGCGGTCGCGCACGGGATCGAAGGCCACGGCGATCGTGGCGGCCGCCAGCACGGTCAGGAACGAGTTCCGGCTCGATCCGATCGCCGTCCCGATCCCGACGACGATCGCCAGGTACACGGCGGTGAAGAACGCGGCCAGCATCGCGTACACGACGGTCTTGCTGATGACGACGTCGAGCTCGTACAGGCCGTGCTTCAGGATCGCGATCCCGCAGCTCGTCGGCACGGCGATCCCGAACCCCAGCACGATCACCGCGTCGAACGCGCCGGTCGGGGGGCTGAACCCGAGGACGAAGGCGCCGACCAACGCGACCATGGCCACACCGGTGAGGGCCGCGGCGAACCCCAGCCACCGCAGTTGCTGACGGAGCTCGCCGTGCGCGCTCCGCGTTCGGAGCACGGTCCCGGCCATCGCGGTCAGGAGGACCGCGAGTGC
>JBHGAT010000051.1:0-9187 GCA_041946645.1 Candidatus Velamenicoccus archaeovorus
GGCACTGCTCGGCCAGGGTGTGGCAGGTGTGGAACACGTCGTGCTCGACGGCGTGACGCTCGCCCACCGTGCGGTGCTCCTCGGCCAGGTCGCCCTCGGCCTGGTGGAGCTGCTTCAGGAGCTCGCCGACGTACATCGTCACGCCCCCTCGACCTTGACCACGCGCACCGCGGCCGACTTGAACAGCGGTTGCTTGGACACGGGGTCCCACGCCGTGATGGTCAGCTCGTTCGCCGCGGTTGGAGGCGCCGTGTCCGGCTGCGCCTCCCCCCGGTCCCAGTACCCGTAGTGGAACGGCACGAAGACCGAGCCGCGGCGCCCGCCGGTGAGCCGGGCCCGGCCCTGCACGGCCCCGCGCCGCGACTCGACCCGGACCAGGTCGCCCTGGTCGATCCCGAGCTCCCGCGCATCGTCCTTGGCGAGCTCGACCCACACCTCGGGCGCCGCGTCCCGCAGCTGCGGCGCCCGCCCGGTCTTGGTCCGCGTGTGGAAGTGGTAGACGGTCCGCCCGGTGTTGAGGCCGAAGGGGAAGTCGTCGTCGGGCTGCTCGTGCGGGGGGACGTAGTGGGCGGCTTTCATGATGGCCCGCCCTGCCGGGTTCATCGCGCGGAACAGCGACCCGTCGTTGGCGGCCCCGGTCAGCAGGTCGCGGCCGTACTCCTCGCAGGACTCGGGGTGGGTGAGGAAGCGGCCGTCCTCGTACAGGCGCTCCGTGCCGTCGGGGTGCTCGTCGTTGCATGGCCACTGGATCCCGCCGCCGCGCAGGCGCTCGTACGTGATGCCCGAGTAGTCGCAGGGCCGTCCCGCGGAGCACGCCTTCCACGCCTCGAACGCGGACCCCGGGTCGTGCCACTTCAGGAGCGGTTCGCCGTCCCTGTCCCGGAAGCCCATCCGCCGCGCGTAGTCGAGGAAGACGTCGAGGTCGGCCCGCGCCTCGCCGGGCGGCTCGACGGCCTTCTCGGACAGGTGCACGGTCCGGTCGGCGTTGGTGAACGTCCCGGTCTTCTCGCCCCACATCGCCGTGGGCAGCACGACGTCGGCGAGCATCCCGGTCTCGGTGAGGAAGGGGTCCTGCACCACCAGGAACAGCCGGTCCTGCGCGAGGATCGACCGGACGCGGTGGAGCTCGGGCAGGGACACCGCCGGGTTGGTGCCGCTGACCCAGAGCATCCGGATCGAGCCGGTCTCGGCGTACCGGAGCATCTGCATGATGTGCGTCGGCGGCGCCCAGTGCGGGATCTTCATCACGTCGACGTTCCAGATCCGAGCCAGCTCCTCCACGTGCCGCTCGTTCTGCCAGTTGCGGAACCCCGGCATGTCGCCGTCGGCGCCGCACTCGCGCGTGTTCTGGGCCGTGGGCTGCCCGTTCATCTGGAGGATCCCCGCGCCGGGGCGTCCGATCATCCCGCGGAGGAGGTTGATGTTGTTGACCTGACAGGCCGCCGCGGTGGCCTGGTTCGACTGGTACACGCCCTGCAGGCACGTCGAGAGCAGGCGCTCGGCCCGGCCGACGATCGCGGCGGCCTCGCGGATCCGTTCGGCCGGCACCTGGCAGATCTCGGCCACGGCCTCGGGGGTGTACGCGCTCACGGTGGTCGCCAGCTGCTCGAACCCGATCGTGTGCTCATCGACCCAAGCCCGGTCCACCCAGCCGTGCTCGATCAGCTCGTGGATGATCGCGTCGAGGAGGGCCACGTTGGTCCCCGGCCGGATCGGCAGGTGCACGTCGGCCTCCCGGGCCACCGCGGTGGAGCGGGGATCGATCGCGACGAGCTTCGGGCGATCCGGCCCGCGGAGGCGGTCGAGCATCCGCATCCACAGCACGGTCTGCGTCTCGGCCACGTTGTGGCCCACCAGGAACAGCGCGTCGCAGTGCTCGACGTCGGCGTAGCTGCCGGGATCGCCGTCGCACGCGAACGTCTCCTTGAGCGCCTCGTCCGCCGTCGCGGTGCACAGGCGGGTGTTGCCGTCCATGTGCGGCGTGCCGAGCCCGGCCTTCCCGATCGTGGCGAGCGTGTAGTACTCCTCCAGGAACAGCTGCCCGGTGGTGTAGAAGCCGATCGCGCCGGCCCCGGGCCCCTCGACCAGCTCTCGCGAGCGCTCCACGACCAGATCCATCGCCGTGTCCCAGTCGGTGGGGACGAGCTCGCCGTCGCGACGGACCAACGGCCGCGTCAGCCGGTCGCCCGAGCCGTTGGCCTGCCATCCGAACAGCCCCTTGGGGCCGAGGCGTCCCCGGTTCACGCGGTCGAAGGCCTGGCCGCGGACGCCGACGATGCGGCCGTCGCGCACGGCCACGTCCATGCCGCAGCCGTTCGAGCACAGGACGCACGTGGAGTGCACCCAGCGCTCGACGTCCTCCTCGGTCGTCCCGGGGTCGAGGTACACGTCCACCCGCTCGGCCCAGCCGGTGCCGGGCCCGTGGGGCGTCCGCGGGCCCCACGGATCGGCGATCCGTTGGGCCGCGTCGATCCGCTCGACCATCCGAGTGACCCCTCCCGTCCGTGTGGCTCGCACGCATCCCCGAAGGCCGGTCGGCTCAGGTCCCATGAGCCTTCCCGCGTCGCCGAGGGGCAAACCGCTCCGGCGGACCGACCGTTTCCCCGCTCCCGGCCTGGGTAAGCGACCGACCGGGACGGTCGTCGAGGAGGCGATGAGGATGCCGGAGACCAGAGCGGACCTGCCGGACACGATCAAGCGATCGCCGGCCAAGGCCCGGCGGACGTACGCGAAGGCGCTCGAGAGCGCCCACCGCGAGTACGGGAGCGAGGAGCGCGCGCACCGGACCGCGATCGCGGCGCTGAAGCACTCCTTCGAGAAGGTCGGCGACCACTGGGAGCCCAAGCGCCGCAAGGGGCCCTCGGACCCGCAGGCCGAGCAGCGCGGCCGGGCCGCCAGGGAGCGACCGAAGGAGACCTACGGCGGCGTGGACGTCGAGGGCAACAGCAAGCAGGAGCTGATGGAGCGGGCCCGCCGCCTGGACATCCGGGGCCGGAGCCGCATGAGCAAGCGCGAGCTGGCCAAGGCGATCGGCCGCCGGAGCTGACGACCCCGGAGGTGCCACCGTGATCCGATGCCCGTACTGTGACGCGGCGACGCGCGACGAGGGGACCACCGTCGTGCGGTCCAGCGACGGTCCCGTGCTGCTGACCAGGTGGCGCTGCCGTTCCGACCCCAACCACTGGTGGTCGTCGTCGACCGACGCGCCCGGTCCGCCGCCTCCCCGGTCGGCGGGACGCCCTGCGGAGATGGTCGCCGCCCTGCGCTCGATGAACGACGGGCGCCCCGAGGCGGTCTGACCGCGAGGACCCGCGGGAGGAAGTTCCCTCCGGCGGTTTGACGACGATCCCCGCCGGGAAGCGCTTGTCCCATGCGGGTCCTCGGGATCAACGCCGTCTTCCACGACCCCGCCGCCGCGCTGGTGGTGGACGGCGAGATCGTGGCCGCCATCGAGGAGGAGCGGCTCAGCCGGCGCAAGCACGGGAAGCGGCCCGTCCCGTTCAGCACGTGGGAGCTGCCGGAGCTGGCCGCACGGTGGTGCCTGCGGCGCGCGGGGCTCCGGCCGGAAGATCTCGACGCGATCGGGTACTCGTACGATCCGGACCTGGCCCCGAGCCCCGACGGCGACGTCACGGCCGACGGCTGGGAGGGGCTCCGGACCCTCTACGCGGAGCGGGCCGGTCACTTCCTGCGCACGTCGCTGCCGGGGTTGGACCCGGGGCGGCTGCGGTTCGTGCAGCACCACCTGGCGCACGCGGCCTCGGCGTACCTGGCCGGTCCCGAGCGCACGTGCAGCGTGATGACGCTCGACGGCCGGGGCGAGCACGTCTCGTACCTGGCCGGCCACGTCGAGGACGGGCGCCTCGAGGTCCTCGCGACGCAGTCGCTGCCCGATTCGCTGGGCCTGCTGTACGAGGAGCTCACCGCGCACCTCGGGTTCGTCCGGTCCTCGGACGAGTACAAGGTCATGGCGCTCGCCTCGTACGGCGAGCCGGCGTTCCTGGACGAGCTCCGCGAGGTGATCCGCCCCACCGGCGACGGCGGGTTCGAGGCCCGCCCCGTCGACTGGGCCACGCTCGCGGAGCCCCGAGACGCCGGCCAGGGCTGGCTGCCCGAGCACGCCGACCTCGCGGCGAGCGTGCAGCTCAGGCTGGAGGAGGTCCTGCTCGAGCTGGCAGGGTGGCTCCACGCGCGGACCGGGGACGAGCTGCTCACGCTGGCCGGCGGGGTCGCGCTGAACTGCGTGGCCAACTCGCGGCTGTGGCGGGAGGGACCGTTCGAGCGGATCTGGGTGCAACCGGCTGCGGGGGACGCGGGGACGGCCCTCGGCGCGGCGCTGTACGCGGCGGAGGAGCTCGGCGACCGCGTGCGGCCGATGACGAGCGCGGCCCTCGGTCGGTCGTGGTCGGACGAGGAGCTCGAGGACCGCCTGCGGACGGCGCGGCTGGCCTTCGAGCGGCCGGAGGACGTCGCCGACGCCGTGGCCGAGATCGTGGCGGCCGACGGCGTGGTGGCGTGGTTCCAGGGACGGAGCGAGTGGGCCCACGAGCGCTCGGCCACCGGAGCCTGCTGGCCAGCGCGTCCCGGCCCCAGAACCTCGAGCGGCTGAACGACATCAAGGGGCGCGAGCGGTTCCGCCCGGTGGCGCCGATGGTGCTGCTCGATCGCGCCGCCGAGATCTTCGACGGGCCCCTGCCGAGCCCGTTCATGCTCTTCAAGCATCGCGTGCGCGATGGCTGGGCCGAGCGGATCCCGGCCGTGGTGCACGTCGACGGCACCGCGCGGATCCAGACGGTCGAACCCGGCCAGGAGCCGCTCGTGGCCCGGCTGCTCGAGGCGGTCGAGCGCCGGACCGGCGTGCCGGTGGTCGTCAACACCAGCTTGAACACGGCCGGCCGCCCCATGGTCGACGACCCCCGCGACGCGCTGGAGTGCTTCGGCTCGGCGCCCGTGGACGCGTTGGCCCTGGGCCCGTTCCTGGTTCGGCGCCCCTCGCTCTCGGGTGGTGCGTCGTGAGCGCCGTGGTCGACCTGGTGATCCCCACGGTGGGCCGGCCGTCGCTCGGGAGGCTCCTGGCCGCGCTCGGCGACGAGCCGGAGCGCCCCGAGCTGGGTCGCGTCGTGGTGGTGGACGACCGGCCCGACGGGGGCGAGCCGCTGGCCCCGCCGCTCGGCCCGCTCGCCGCGCGCACCGTGGTCGCGTGCTCGCACGGCCGGGGTCCTGCCGCCGCCCGGAACGTCGGCTGGCGGGCCTGCTCCGCACCGTGGGTGGCCTTCCTGGACGACGACGTGGTGCCCGAGCGCGGGTGGCTCGGCGCACTCCCGGACGATCTGCGCTCGCTCCCCCCGGACGTCGCGGGCAGCCAGGGCCGGATCCACGTGCCCCTGCCCCCGCACCGACCGCCCACGGACCGGGAGCGCACCGTGCAGGGGCTCGAGACGGCCCGGTGGGCGACCGCCGACATGGCCTACCGGCGGGCCGTCCTGGAGCGGGTCGGCGGGTTCGACGAGCGGTTCCCCCGCGCCTACCGGGAGGACGCCGACCTGGGGCTCCGGGTCGTGGCTCGGGGCTACGCGATCGTCGGGGGCCGGCGCCGGGTGCGTCATCCGGTGCGCCCGGCCGATCCCTGGGTGAGCGTGCGGCTGCAGGCCGGGAACGCCGACGACGCGCTGATGCGCAAGCTGCACGGCCGGGGGTGGCGCGCACGGGCGGGCGTGCCGGCGGGACGCCGCCCGCGGCACCTGGCCACGGCGGCGGCCGGCATGCTGGGGCTGGCCGGGGTGCTCCTGCGGCGGCGGCCGCTGGCCGTGGCCGGCCTCGGCGGCCTGGTGGCCGGGTGGGCCGAGCTCGCGTGGGCCCGGGTGGCCCCGGGGCCGCGGACCCCCCGGGAGGTGGTCACGATGCTCGTGACGAGCGCCGCGATCCCGTTCGCCGCGAGCCGGCACTGGCTGGCCGGCCTGCGCCGGGCCCGGAGGCTGGCGTGAGCCCGACGGATCGCGGTCCGACCTTCGGGCGTCCCTCGACCGTCTTGCTGTGGCACGTCCACGGGTCGTGGACGACCGCCTTCGTCCAGGGCGGCCACCGGTACCTGGTCCCCGTGCTGCCCGACCGGGGCCCGGACGGGCGAGGGCGCGCTCGGACGTGGGACTGGCCGGCCTCCGTCGTCGAGGTCACGCCGGCCGAGGCCGCGGAGGCCGAGGTCGACGTCGTCCTGCTGCAGCGTCCCGAGGAGCTCGGGGGGATGGCGGCGCGGTGGCTCGGCGGCCGCCGCCCGGGGCGGGACGTCCCCGCGGTCTACGTGGAGCACGACGCCCCGCAGGGGCGGATCGCCGAGATGCGGCACGCCGCGGCGGATCGTCCGGATCTCATGGTCGTCCACGTGACGCACTTCAACCGGCTGTTCTGGGACACCGGGACCACCCCCACGACCGTGATCGAGCACGGGGTGATCGACCCCGGCCACCGGTACACGGGCGAGCTGCCCCGGGCGGCCGTCGTGGTGAACGAGGCCCCTCGCCGGGGCCGGGTCACCGGCACCGACCTGCTCGAGCGGTTCGGGCGTGAGGTCCCGCTGGACCTGTTCGGCATGGGGGCCGGGACGCTCGGTGGGATCGACGACCTCCCGCAGGCGCGGCTGCACGACCAGATGGCCCGGCGCCGGGTGTACCTGCACCCGATCCGGTGGACCTCGCTGGGGCTCGCACTGATCGAGGCGATGCACCTGGGCATGCCGGTGGTGGCGCTCGCGACCGCCGAGGTGCCCGAGGCCGTCCCGCCCGGGGCCGGCGCGGTCTCCACCGACGTCGACGCGCTGGCCGGGGCCCTCCGCCGGCTCGCGCACGAGCCCGAGGAGGCGCGCCTGGCCGGCAAGGTGGCCCGGGCCGCGGCGCTCGAGCGCTACGGGCTCGAGCGGTTCCTGCGCGACTGGGACCGGTTGCTCGAGGAGGTGGCGGCGTGACGGCGGACGGCCGTCCCGTGCTGCTGGCGCTCCGCGCGCTCGGGCTGGGCGACCTGCTGACCGTCCTGCCGTGCCTCCGGGCCCTGGCCCGGGCCTACCCCGATCACCGGCGGATCCTCGCGGCGCCCCCGGCGCTCCGGCCGCTCCTGGAGCTCGCGGGGGCCGGGTTCGAGCTCCTGGCCGTGGACGGCCCCGAGCGGCGCCTCGAGCCGCTCGTCGGGCGGACGGCCCGTCCGGACGTCGCCGTGAACCTGCACGGCCGCGGCCCGGAGAGCCACCGGAGCCTCCTGAGCCTTCGGCCGACGCGCCTGATCGCGTTCGCGAACGAGGGGGTCCCCGGCTCGCAGACCCTGCCGCGGTGGCGCCCCGGCGAGCACGAGGTCGAGCGGTGGTGCCGGCTGCTCCGCGAGAGCGGGATCGCCGCCGACCCCTCGGACCTGACGATCGAGCCGCCGCCGGCGCCGGAGGCGGCCGGAGCGACGATCGTCCACCCCGGCGCCGCGAGCCCGGCCCGGCGGTGGCCGCCCGAGCGCTTCGCCGCGGTGGCCCGGGCCGAGCGCGACCGCGGAGGGCGGGTCCTGGTCACCGGGACGCCGGCCGAGCGCGGGCTGGCCCGGTGGGTGGCCCGCACCGCCGGCGTGCTGGGGCAGGACGTCTGGGCCGGTCGGACGCACCTGGTCCGGCTGGCCGCGCTGGTGGGCGCGGCCGACCTGATGGTGTGCGGCGACACCGGCGTGGCCCATCTGGCCACCGCGGTGGGGACGCCGTCGGTCGTGCTGTTCGGGCCGACCTCGCCCGAGCGGTGGGGGCCGCCCGCCGACCGGCCGGCGCATCGCGCGTTGTGGCGGGGCTCCGAGGGCGACCCGCACGCGGACCGTCCCGATCCGGGGCTCCTGGCGATCGGGGTCCCGGACGTCATGGAGGCGATCGGCGATCTCCGGGCTCGGGTGGGGGCGGGGCCGGGGGCAACGGTGGTGGGAGGTGGGCCGTGAGCAGGAAGATCGCGCTGATCAGCGAGCACGCCTCGCCGCTCGGGATCATCGGTGGGGTCGACAACGGCGGGCAGAACGTCTACGTCGGCCAGGTCGCCAAGGGCCTCGCCGCGATCGGCTACGACGTCGACGTCTACACGCGGCGCGACAGCGAGCGGCTGCCCGAGATCGCCGGGTGGATGAACGGCGTGCGGATCGTCCACGTGCCGGCGGGGCCGCCCGAGCCGGTCCCCAAGGAGCAGCTGCTGCCGCACATGGACGAGTTCGCCGAGTTCGTGGTGCGCGCGATGCACGGGCAGCGCCGGCGGTACGACCTGGTCCACGCGAACTTCTTCATGTCCGGCCTCGTGGCCGCCGAGGTCAAGCGCCGGCTGGGGATCCCCTTCGTGATCACGTTCCACGCCCTCGGCCGGGTCCGCCGGCTCCACCAGGGCGACGGCGACGGGTTCAGCGACGAGCGGTTCGCCGTCGAGGACCGCTGCGTCGCGGAGGCCGACCACATCGTGGCCGAGTGCCCGCAGGACCAGGAGGACCTGGTCAACCTGTACGACGCGGACCCCGGGCGGGTGAGCATCATCCCCGCCGGGTTCGACCCCGGCGAGCTCTGGCCGCTGGCCAAGCCGTTCGCGCGGGTCGCGCTGGGCCTGCCGGCCGACGAGCGGGTGATCCTCCAGCTCGGCCGGATGGTGCCGCGCAAGGGAGTCGACAACGCGATCCGCGGGTTCGCCCGGCTGGTGCACGACCACGGGATCGCCGCCCGGCTGCTCGTGGTCGGTGGCGAGACCGAGGACGCCGACCCGGTGGCCACGCCGGAGATCCGGCGGCTCCGGGAGCTCGCGGGGCGCGAGGGCGTCGAGGACCGCGTGACGTTCACCGGCCGCCGGGGGCGGGGGACCCTGAGGCTCTACTACGGCGCGGCCGACGTGTTCGTCTCCACGCCGTGGTACGAGCCGTTCGGGATCACGCCGGTCGAGGCGATGGCCTGCGGCACGCCCGTGGTGGGCAGCGACGTCGGCGGCATCGGGTTCACGGTGCGCGACGGCGAGACCGGCAGCCTGGTCCCGCCGAACGATCCGGAGGCCCTGGCCGATCGTCTGGCCTCCCTGTACCGGCACCCCCGGGTGCGCGAGCGGTTCGGGCGGCAGGCGGTCCGCCGTGCCAACGCCCTGTTCACCTGGCAGAAGGTGACCTCGGCGGTGGCCGCCCTGTACGAGGACGTGCTCTCGGCCGGGGGCCG
>JBHGAT010000052.1:0-9118 GCA_041946645.1 Candidatus Velamenicoccus archaeovorus
TCATGCGCGAATCGATCGGTTTCGCGCGACCGCGGCCCGAGGACCTCGTCCGGGACGACGAGCTGCGCATCGCGCCCGCGATCGCGCTGCAGCTGTCGAGAGGCTTCAAGCCCGCCGTGATCGAGGGGTGGCTCCGTGTGTACGGGGAGAGCCTGCGTCGGATCGCCGAGACGGAGGCGGGGTGGTGGCACACCGAGATCGAGGTACCGCATCTCGCGTCCGGCCTCGGCGAGGCGGAGGTGCTGGAGGTGGCCGCCCGGTGGGGTGACGAGATGACCTCGGCGGTCGAGCGAGCCCTGCTCGCCATGTACCACGCGCAGCAGGAACATGCATGGACCGACGTCTTCATCGCGGATGTGGAGAACGTCCTGGATCGGGCCGGCCTGCGACCCAGGAGCCGGATCCTCCCGGCCATGTGCTTCCTGGACCTCTCGGGATTCACCCGGCTCACCGAGGAGCGGGGGGACGAGGCAGCCGCGGACCTCGCCGCGCGCCTCACGAGCCTGGTCCACGAGGTCTCGGAGCGACATCGAGGCAAGGTCGTGAAGTGGCTCGGAGACGGCGTGATGTTCCATTTCCGGGAGGCGGGCCCAGCCGTCCTCGCCGCGCTCGAGATGGTCGAGGAGGTCTCGCGTGCAGGCCTCCCGCCCGCCAGGGTAGGGATCCACGTGGGGCCGGTCGTGTTCCAGGGAGGCGACTACTTCGGACGAACGGTGAACGTCGCGGCGCGGATCGGAGAGTACGCGCGACCCGGGGAGGTCCTGGTCAGTCGAGACGTCGTCGACGCGGCCGAGCTCGACGGTGCGGAGCTCACGCCGGTCGGGCCCGTCGAGCTGAAAGGGCTGTCGGAGCCGCTGCGGCTGTACTCCGCCCACCGGCGGGCCTGACCTGACCGCGGCGTGCCAGCGGCGGGGCGACCGCCCGTTGGAGCGGGCGACCGGAGCCGTCGAGGCAGACGCCGGTGGGATCCACGGATCCACCTCCGGCTCGGCTGGCCGGACCCCCCCAGCTGCCGTATCGTGGCACATCCCCGCCGCGAGGAGTCGCCCTGGACGCCGCACACGCCGACCGGGAATCGCGGGTCACCCCGCTCGAGCTGTTCTTCGACCTCGTGTTCGTCTTCGCGATCACGCAGGTCACGGCGTTCCTCTCGGATCACTCGACGTGGGGTGGGCTCCTCCGGGGGACGCTGCTGCTCGGCGCGCTGTGGTGGGCGTGGGCCGCGTACGCGTGGCTCACGAACACGCTCGACCCCGAGGAGGGCGCCGTCCGGCTCGTCGTCTTCGGCGTCATCGGGGCCATGCTCGTGGTATCGCTCGCCGCCCGGGACGTGTTCGACACGGCGGGGGTGGCCTTCGGTCTCGCCTACTTCGTCGTTCGGGCACTCCACCTGGCCTTGTACGCGATCGCCGGTTGGGGCGACCGGGACCTCCTCCGGGCCGTCGCGAGGATCGTCCCGAGCGCCACGGTGGGGCCGGCCCTCCTGGTGGGCGCCGGGTTCCTGGACGGCGGCGTGCAGATCGCGCTGTGGGTGGCGGCCCTGCTGGTGGACTACCTGGGGGTGCTGGTGGGGCACATGCAGGGCTGGCGTGTGTCGCCGGAGCACTTCGTGGAGCGCCACGGGCTCATCGTGATCATCGCGCTGGGCGAGTCCATCGTCGCGATCGGGGTGGGGGCGGCGCACGTCCCGTTGGGCGGCGGGCTGGTCGGGGCGGCCCTCCTCGGCATCGCGGTGATCGCCACCTTGTGGTGGTCGTACTTCGACTGGGTGAGCTACGTCGCGCTCTCGAGGCTGGCCGAGGCCACCGGGGCGGCGCGCGCCGCGCTGGCTCGCGACCTGTACTCCTACCTGCACCTCCCGATGGTCGCGGGGATCGTCCTGTTCGCGCTGGGCCTGAAGGCCACGATGGCCGACGTGGAGGGCTCGCTCGACACGATCCCCGCCCTCGGCCTGTGCGGCGGGGTGGCGCTGTACCTCGCCGCCCACGTGGCCCTGCGCCTGCGGATCGGCGGCGGGTTGGGACACGGGCGGCCCATCGCGACGATCGTGCTCCTCGCCCTGCTGCCGGTGGCCCTGACGGCGCCCGCGGTGGTGGCGCTCGCGTCGGTGGCGGCCGTGTGCGTCGGGCTCATCGCGTACGAGGCGATCCGGTATCGAGGGGCTCGAGCCTGGATCCGCAGCCGACGCGGCCTGTTCACCACCGACGAGGTCACCCGCGTGGCGCGGATCTCGGGACGGATCGAGGACCCGGACCGCGCGGACGCGTAGGGGAGGATCGGATCTGCGTCATCGGGATCGATGGCAGAACCCTCGGACGCTCACCGCCGAGGGGGACTCGCTCCGACGCCGGCCGTAGATGCCGAACGGAGCAGGTGTCGCGGTGAACCCGAGGGATCGTGCGAATGGCCGCTGATGATCGTGGTTCAGGGGCTGTGCACGCCGGAAGCGAGGCCGTGGAGATCCACGTCGACGGCCGCGCCACCCGGGTGCGGCCTCCGCACCGCCACCCACCTCTCGGCTGCTCTTCACGCCGGCCACGCGATCGTGCGCGGGGCGGGAACGTCGGCCAGCTCTCCGAAGCATCCGGCTGCGAGGCCGCCGAAGAGGGCGGCGCCTCGGGCTCCCGCTTCGATGACATCGGGAACCTGGAACGAGCCGATGACCGTCCGCTTGATGGCTCGGTAGGCTTCGCTCCTGGTCCATCCGCCGGCGACGACGAGTCGTTGGGCCGGCCCAGCGATCCCCTCCATGTCTCGGAGGATGCGCAGGGTCTCTCGAGCTGCGGACTCCTGGGCGGCCCGCCACAGCGCGCCCGGCGTGGTGTCGGCACCGATACCGGCCGCCTGTTGCACGTCCTCGGCCATACCCGTCACCTCGAGCCGGTCGTTCTCCGCCTCGAGCGCCTCGCGATCGAGTGCCTCACGTGCACGGCCCACCTCCTCCGCGCCGAGCAGTCGAAGGAACCGCCTCAGCGCCATCCCGGCCTTGAAGAACCCGAGCACGGCCTGGCGACCGGGGATGACGTGACAGCCGATGGTGATCCCCCGTGCCGCTGCCGCCAACGCCAGGCTCGGTTCCCCCGGGGCCGGGATCGAGCGCACGATGGCCTCGGCCGTTCCGCACGAATCCAGCGCGTCCCCGAGATGGGTCGCGCCGGCGCCGACAGCGGCGCAGGGGTGGTCGTGTCCTGCGACCGTGAGGACCGCACCCGCGAGCTCGGGAACGCGCGTCACCCGTCCGGAGGGGGTTCCCGCGAGGACCAGAGGGGGCATCACGTTGGGAGCGAGTCCGACCCGGTCGAGTGCCTCCTGCCACCACGTCCGACGTTGGACATCCAGGAAGCCGGTGCGTGAAGCGAGCGAGAGCTCGGCAACGTGGTCTCCACCGAGCCATGCCACCACCCATCCGGCGACGCTCAACCATCTCCGCCCTCGGGCGACATCGGGGAAGGAGGCGACGAGGGCCTCGTACTTCGGTGCGGTCCACCCCGGTCCGGGTGGCAGACCCGTCCGACGGGTGAACGTCTCGGTTCCGAGGTCGGCCGCCATGCGTTCGGCTTCTCCCCGACCGCGAGAATCGTGCCAGGCGATGCCGGGTGCGAGCGGCTCGCCGTGAGCGTCCACCATCACCCCGGTCTCGCCCATGCTGCAGACGCCGATACCCCGGATCGATCCCGACGGGGCGGCGGCCAGCGCTTCCAGCGCGGCCTCGGTCGCGGCCTCCGCGAGTCTGTGTGGGTCGATCTCGGCACCGGTCGGAACCGCGGTCCACGGCGTGGTGCGCCGGCCGTGTCCGATCTCCCTCCCGTCCGGCGTGACCACCGCGGCCTTGCAGAACGTCGTGCCGACATCGATCCCCATCAGCAGCTCGCTCACGTCTCCGTCCTCCACAGGGCCGGATCCTCGACGGGGTCGACCCTATCGTCTGCCCGATAGCGCGCGAGCTCCGGGACGGCCAGCGCATAGAGGGCGATGCCGGCCATGGTCGCCAGCCCACCGGCGACGACCGAGAACGTGGCGCCCCATGCAGAGGCCGTCAACCCGCCGACAAGGTCGCCCAGCCGCGGCCCACCGTTCAGGACGAGGTAGTTGATGCCCCAGACCCGACCGCGGATCGGTGCCGGGACCTCGCGCTGGATGATCGTGGCACGCAGGATCGCGGCCACGATGTCCGCGCCGCCGCCGACGGCAAGCAGCACCAGCCCGAGCCAGATGCGATCCCCCGAGAGGCCGAACAGCGCGACGGCCCCGCCCCAGGTCGTCGCCGCAACGACGAGCCCTACGCCCTCCCTGCGGACGCGGGTGAGCCAGTTGCCCGTGAGGGAGACGGCAAGCGCGCCGGCCGGGATCGCAGCCATCAGGAGCCCCACGGCCTCGGGGCCACTCCCGAATTGCCGGACCGCGAGGACCGGGAACAGCACACGACGCATGCCGAGGACCATCGCGATGAGGTCGATCCAGAGCAGCGCTCGCAGGACCGGTCGAGGTCGCAAGTAGGAGAAGCCGCGACGGATCGCGTTCACGCCAAGCCGCCCCTCGGTCCCTTCGGGGTGAGGGAGTTGGCGCCGGAGCGGGAGCATGAGCGCCAGCGCGAGCGCATAACAGGCGACGGCCGCCAGGTAGACGGCCGCGAGTCCAACGCGTCCCGCGATCAGTCCGCCCAGGAGGGGGCCGACGATCATCGTGGCCGTCCACACGATGGTCTCGAGCGTCATCGCGGTCGTGAGCTCGTGCTGGTCGACGACCGGCGGGATCATCGACGACCGGGTGGGGAAGTGCACCGCCGCGAAGACGGAGCCGCACCCCGCCGACACGTAGATCAGGACCATCGGGGGATCGCCGACGAGGCTGCCGAAGAACAGCGCGACGGCGGTGAGGTGGAACCCCAGGTGCGTGAGGATCAGCAGGGCTCGCCGCTCCAGATGGTCGAGGAAGGCCGAGCCGCCGAGCACGCCGATCGCCATGGAGACGAACTGAACGAGCCCGAGGTAGCCGAGAGCTGCGGGTGACCGAGTGATCTCGTAGGCCTGGACGAAGACCGCGAGCCCCACCGCACCCATGCCACACCCGGCAGGGAGCGCGGCCAGCCACAGCAATCGGAAATCGCGCGAACGGCGGATCGGGCCCGTGCGGACGGGGAGCGCCAGCAACGCCGAGGTCGCCCGGCGTGAGATGGTGCGGAGTCCCTGCGGCGTGCCCGTACCGGTCGACGTCCTTCGCTCGTAGACTGTGAGAACGTTATCATGCCGTTGGACGACCTGGAGGGTCCGAGCCGTCGTTCCGTCCCGGGCCCTCCGAGATAGGCGCGCAACGAGGAGGCGGTCATGAGGTCGGTCGCGGTCTCCCGTGCGATGGGACACCCCCATCCACGGCCCGAGTGGTTCACGGGGCATGTGCTCCTCCAAGAGATGAACGACGCGGACACGTCCCCGGCGCTAGAGATCCTGGCGGTCTTCTTCGAGCGGGGGGCCAGGACCATCCCGCACGTCCACTCGACCGACCAGCTCCTGTACTTCGTGGAGGGCGTGGGCGTGGTCGGCACCATCGGCCGGCGGGTCGTCTACCGGCCCGGGGGGATGGCGATCGTTCCCGCGAACGAGTGGCACTGGCATGGAGCGACGCCGGGTTCGCCGGTCTGCCACCTGTCCATCCGGCCTGGTGGGGCTACGGTCTGGGCTCCCGACGTGCCCATGCACGACTGGGAGACCTACATGGCCGGTGCGACCGACGACTCGTGAGCGCCCTGCCCCTGCCGAACCTGACGTTGGTCCCCCGGGCGGGGGTCCAAGGGCACTGGGCCGGCCCTCCGGGCGAGGTCAACCATGACCTGGTGCGAGTGGGGCTCTCTCCGGGGCTCGGCCCACACCCTAGACGTGCCTGCGTGCCTCGTGGTCGGGGCGTCGGAGGGGCGTACGGCAGCAGGGGTACCGCGGGACCTCCGTGGCCGGTGGAGGGCCCTTTACCATCGCATCTGAGAACGTTACCATACGGGTGGACCTGAGCTGGGCGACGAGGAAGGGAGGACGCGGACGATCTACGGGACGGTAGCGACAACGGGAGGAGCAGGCCCGAGACCGACTCGTCGATCGGCCTGCCGAGAAGGAAGGGGGTTCGACCATGCGGAGGCTCGGATGGGCGGCGGCGCTGCTCTTGGCGATCGTCCTCGTGGCTACCGCGTGCAGCAGCAACGGGGGCGGCGGCGACTCCACTGACGACCGGTCCGGAGCCAAGGTCACGCTCGACTTCTGGGTCTTCGAGGAGGGCGGCATCGGCTCGTTCCTCGAGACGCTCGAGAGCAGGTTCGAGGCCAAGTACCCGAACGTCGACCTCAAGATCACGGCCTATCCGGAAGACAACTACGGCGTCAAGCTCGACACCGCGATCGCGGCCGGCAAGGAGCCGGACCTGGTCCTGGTCTTCGGCCCCGAGCAGATGCGCGCGGGGTTGCTGCGACCGCTGGACGACATGGTGACGCGGAACAACATCGACCTGTCGAACTACGTTCCGGCGATCGTGGAACCCGGCGACGAGTTCAGCTGCAGCTACGAGGGTCACCTGTACTGCCTGGGCTCGTACGCCGGCTCGGTCCAGATGCTGTACAACAAGGACCTGTTCGACAAGGCGGGGCTCGCGTATCCGGCGCCCTGGCCGCCCATGACCCCGGAGCAGTTCGTCGACTACGCGTGCAAGCTCACGGACAAGGCGAACGGGGTCTGGGGCGGGGCGGCGTCGGATCCCCTGGCCTACGTCCCGTTCGACATGATGTGGAGCTCGGACGGGCGCACCGCGGAAGGCTACGTGAACGGGCCGGCGTTCGTGCACCAGATGGACGTGCTCGCCAGTGGCTACGAGCAGGGCTGCCTGCCGAGCTCGAACATCCTGGATCCCTGGGAGCAGGGCCGCGACTACTTCGCGAAGGGTCAGCTCGCGATGGTGATCACGGACTTCCAGGACCTGGACAAGGTCGAGAAGGCGGGCATCAACTACGGATCGACTGCGGTTCCCACGCCGGAGGGCGTGGAGCCGTACTTCTTCGTGTGGACCGACAGCGTCGGCGTGATGGCGAGCTCCGACAACCCCGAAGAGGCGGAGGACTTCATCGCCTTCCTGACCACCGAGGGGCAGCGGATCCGCTACGAGACCTCCGGCGACATGCCGCTCGACCTGTCGATCGCCAAGGAGGTGAACTGGGCGCAGGGCGTCCCCGGTCGCGAGGACGGGCTCGAGGTCCTGAGTCACGCCAGGCCGCTGGTCTTCGTCCCGAACCGTTGGGACGTCGTCGCTCCGTACTACGACGCCTGGGGGTTCGTCCTGGGCGGTGAGAAGACCTCTCAGCAGGCGCTCGACGACGCGGCACCGGCGATCCAGGAGAACCTCGACAAGGCCTGGAAGGACTGGGAGGAGGCGGCCAACTAGGCCCCGGACGTGAGCGGTCCTGCCGACCCACTGCGGTGGGCGGCAGGACGCTCCACGGCGACGTGGAGGAGCGCAGATGACGCGGGTTCGCAAAGGGATGGTGGCGAGGAAGGAGCAGCGCGCTGCCTACATCTTCCTCTCCCCCTGGCTCTTCGGCCTGGCCGCCTTCTGGCTCATCCCGATCATCGCCTCGGTGCTGCTCAGCATGAGCGAGTACCAGATCATCAGGCCTCCGCACTGGGTGGGGCTCCAGAACTACCGAGAGATGCTGTTCGACGACCGCACGTTCTGGGTGTCGATCAGGGTGACGCTGAAGTTCATGGTCCTGTCCGTGCCCCTGTACCTCGTCTGCGGCCTGCTGCTCTCGCTCCTGCTCAATCTGAAGATCCGGGGGATCAACCTCTTCCGGACGATCCTGTTCCTGCCGTCGGTGCTCGCCGGTGTGGCCGTCGCGGTCCTGTGGGTCGCGTTGCTGAACCCGGACGTCGGCGCCGTGAACGAGATCCTTCGATCGCTCGGGGTGAGCGACCCGCCCCGGTGGCTCCAGAGCCCGACCTGGGCCGTGCCTTCGGTCGTGCTGGTCGGTCTGTGGGGCATCGGCGGCGGGGCGATCATCTACCTGGCCGGCCTTCAGAACATCGCGCCGCAGCTCTACGAGGCTGCGCTCCTGGACGGGGCCGGGCCGTTGCAGCGGTTCCGCTACGTGACGCTCCCGATGCTCACGCCCACGCTGCTGTTCGTGCTCCTGACCGGGCTGATCGACGCGTTCCAGGTCTTCGACCTCGCGTACGTCCTGAGCAGAGGGGGCACGCAGGGGATCGGGGACTCGCTGCAGTTCTACCTCATCAACCTCTGGAACGAAGCGTTCGTCAACGGGCGGTACGGGTACGCGTCGGCCCTGGCATGGGTCCTGGTCCTGGTGGCGGCCGCGGTCATCCTGGTGATCTTCAGGACGTCGGGTCGATGGGTCTACTACGAGTACGACCCCGAGAAGGCGGGGTGATCCGATGAAGACGCTCGAGAGCCGCGAGCCCGTCGAGGTCCGAGAGGTGGAGGTGCCACCTCGCCGCGTCCTGCGCTACAGGCTGCGGAGGATCGCCTACAAGGCCCTGATGTACACGCTCCTGCTGGGCCTGTGCTCCTTCATCCTCCTGCCGGTCGGGTGGATGCTGACGGCGGCCCTGAAGCCCGACCTCGAGCCGATCTTCACCCCAACGCCGGAGTGGTTCCCCACGAAGTTCTGGGAGTGGGACAACTTCCGTCGCGTCCTCACCGAGGCCATGCCCTTCCTGCGCTACACGATCAACACGATGATCATCGTCATCGGGAACATCATCGGCGTGCTCATCTCCTGCTCCCTCGTGGGGTTCGCGTTCGCGCGACTCCGCTTCCGCGGGAGCAAGGTGCTCTTCTACGTCCTCATCGTGACGATGCTGATCCCGTGGCAGGCGCTGATGGTCCCGCAGTTCCTGTTCTTCGTGAAGATCGGCTGGTACGGCACCTATCTCCCGCTGATCGTGCCGTCGTTCACGGGATCCGCGTTCTTCATCTTCCTGATCCGCCAGTACATGCGCACGATCCCGAAGGACCTGGACGATGCCGCCCGGGTCGACGGGCTCAACACCTGGCAGATCTTCTGGCGCATCATCCTTCCGCTCTCCACGCCGGTGCTCACCGTGTGCGCGGTGTTCACGTTCCTGTG
>JBHGAT010000053.1:0-9111 GCA_041946645.1 Candidatus Velamenicoccus archaeovorus
CGGACGCGGTTCGGGCCCGAGTACGACCGCACCGTGGACGAGATGGACAGCCGCCGCCGGGCGGAGTCCGAGCTGAAGGCACGCGAGGAGCGCCGGGAGCACCTCGACATCCGTCCGATCTCGGACAGCGAACGCGAGCGGTACGCCGCCGCCTGGCGTCAGATCCAGTCGAGCTTCGTCGACCGGCCGGCGCTGGCGCTCCAGGAGGCCGACGCGCTGGTCCACGACCTGATGCGGGATCGCGGGTACCCGATGGAGGGCTTCGAGCAACGGGCCGCGGACGTCTCGGTGGACCACCCGGGCGTGGTCGAGAACTACCGGGCCGCGCACGACGTCTCCGCGCGGGCCCAGGGCGGGGACGCGGGGATCGAGGACATGCGACAGGGACTCGTGCACTACCGGGCGCTCTTCGAGGAGCTGCTCGAGGCGGACCGCCCCTCCCAGATCCGGGAGGTGGGCTAGATGCAGGCCGAGCCGCTCGAGCCGCCCCGGAACGGCCGTCGAGGGACCCTGCTCCCCGACGACGAGCTCGAGACCTTCCGCGAGCGGTGGGACCGCATCCAGGTCGGCTTCGTCGACGAGCCCCGGACGTCGGTGGAGGAGGCCGACTCCCTTGTGGAGGAGCTCACCCAGCGCCTGGTGGACTCCTTCACCCGGGAGCGCTCGGAGCTCGAGTCCCGCTGGGATGGGGGCGGGGACGTCTCCACCGAGGACCTGCGCGTGGCGCTCCAGCGCTACCGGTCGTTCTTCGGCCGGCTCCTCGCGGCCTGAGCACCGGCCCGTCCGTTGGCGCGACCGGCGGTAGCATCGAACCGTCGATCGCGCTGCAACGGAAAGGAGTCCGCCGTGTGCTACGAGCCGACCGCACGCCCGCCGCTGCCCCCGATCGCCGGAGGTGCCGGGACCGCCGGCAGTGAGGACCTGGTGCTCGAGGCCTCGGACGGCAACCGGTTCATGGCCTACGCCGTGCGATCGGCCGATCCCGAGGCTCCCGGCATCGTGGTCATGCCGGACGTCCGGGGGCTCCACCCGTTCTACCGGGACCTGGCGGAGCGGCTGGCGGAGGCCGGGGTGCACGCCACCGCGATCGACTACTTCGGCCGCACCGCGGGGATCGGGGATCGGGGCGATGGCTTCGAGTACCGCCCCCATGTGGACCGGACCACACCGGACACCGTCGCCCTGGACGTGGCCGCCGCCGTCCAGCACCTGCGCTCGGCGGCCGGGGGCGGGGCGTCTCGCGTGTACACGGTGGGGTTCTGCTTCGGCGGCCGCAGATCGCTGAACCAGGCGGCGCGCGAGCACGGGCTGTCCGGCGTGATCGGCTTCTATCCGTGGCCCCAGAAGGCCGGCCCGGAGGATACGGACGCCCCCGTGGAGCTCGCGGCCGGCTACCGGTGCCCGGTGCTCGCCCTGTTCGGCGGCGCGGACAAGGGGATCTCGCGGCGGGACGTCGACGAGCTCGAGAGGGCCCTCGACGCGGCGGGGGTCCGGCACGAGATCGCGGTCTACGAGGGTGCCCCCCACTCGTTCTTCGACCGGGCCTACGATGAGTGGAAGAGCGTCTGCGACGACGCCTGGGGACGGCTCCTGCGGTTCGTGGGCTCGGGCGCGGCCCCCCGGGGGTAGGTCACGCCGGTTGGGGTTGTGAGCCGGCTCCGAGGCGGTTCCCAGGGAGCTCCCATGTTGGAGGCGTACTCCCTAGAGAAGGACAGGACGGAACGCCACCGACCGAACGCGTGGAAGAAGGTGTGCACGTGGACGAGACCACCCGCCCCGAAGGCGCGACCCCCGCGGGGGACCCCTCCCTGAGCCAGACCTGGGGCGACCCTCCGCCGAGCCCCACCTCCGAGCTCCCCGGGTACGAGCCGGAGCCGTGGCCCGGGTTCCGGGCCGGCTTCCCGCCTCCGCCCCCCGGGCCCGTTCCCCCGGTCCCCGAGCCGGCCCACCCCAGCCGCCCCGCCGGGCGGGTCCTGGTGGCGGCGGTCCTGGGCCTGCTCCTCGTGATCGGAGGGATCGTCGGCGTCGGGGTGGCGGCGCACGAGGGCGGCCCGTCCACGGCGACCTCGGCGACCGGGCGGGGTCCGCGGTCCGCCTCGGTCGCCACCGACGCCCGGGACGCGGTCGTGACGATCACGACGTTCCGGCGG
The DNA here is from genome assembly GCA_041946645.1 of Candidatus Velamenicoccus archaeovorus. Taxonomy (GTDB): domain Bacteria; phylum Actinomycetota; class UBA4738; order UBA4738; family HRBIN12; genus DASQQQ01. The sequence continues at coordinate 2,151 of JBHGAT010000053.1, forward strand.
GTCTTCGGCCCGGGCACCGTCACGGGCGGAACCGAGCTCCAGCCGCTCGGCGCCGGGACCGGCATGATCCTGACCTCGTCCGGCGAGGTCCTCACCAACAACCACGTGATCGACGGCGCGTTCAGCATCCGCGTCTCGGTGCCGGGGCGGTCGACCGCGTACCCGGCCTCGGTGCTGGGCGTCAGCCCCACCCAGGATGTGGCGCTGATCCAGCTCCAGGGGGCATCGGGGTTGCCCACGGTGACCCTGGGCGACCCGTCGACGGTGACGGTGGGCGACCAGGTGGTGGCCATCGGCAACGCCCTGGGCCGGGGAGCCTCGACCACCACGACCGGCACGATCTCCGGGCTGGACCGGTCGATCACCGCGCGGAACCCCACGGGCCAGCCCGAGCACCTGAGCGGCCTGATCCAGACCGACGCGCCGATCGTGCCGGGCGATTCCGGCGGCGCGCTGGTGGACACGAGCGGCGACGTGATCGGCATGATCACCGCAGGCTCCTCGGTGGGGCCCGGTGAGGCGTCCCGGGTAGGGTTCGCCATCCCCGTCGACGACGCCCTCGGGATCGTGGACCAGATCCGGGCCGGCCGGGAGAGCTCGACCGTCCTGCTGGGCGAGCGCGGGTACCTCGGCGTCGAGGTCCAGGACCTGGATGCCGCCTCGGCGGCGCAGCTAGGGGTCTCGTCCGGCGTGCTCGTGAGGCAGGTGGACCCGGAGGCGCCGGCGGCCGGCCTGGGCATCGCGTTCCCGGCGGTGATCACCGCGATCGACGGCCACGCGGTCACGGGACCCGACAGCCTGGGCGACCTGCTGCACGCGCACACGCCCGGCGACCAGGTCCGGGTCACCTGGGTGGATCGGCAGGGGACGCACACCGCCACCGTCGGCCTGAGCGGCAACGGCCCGGCCGTCTGACCGGCGGCCCGACCGATAGACTCCGCCACGGCGCCGCCCGCCGGACCGGCCGCGGCGCCGTGGGCCGTCGGACGGAGGGAGCCGTGACCGATCCGGAGTTCGACCTCACCTTGCTCGAGCGGCTCTGCGACGCACCCGGCGTCTCGGGCCGCGAGGATGCCGTGCGCCGGCTGGTCCGGGCCGAGCTCGCGGATCTGGCCGACGAGACCTCGGTGGACCCGATGGGGAACCTCGTGGCCGTCCGTCGCGGCTCGGGCGGTCCCCGGGTGATGCTGGCCGCCCACATGGACGAGGTCGGGTTCCTGGTGAAGCACGTGGACCGGGACGGGTTCCTGTGGATCCACCCCGTCGGCGGCATCTTCACCAAGTTCCTGGGCGCCCAGCGGGTGCTCGTCCATCCCACGGCCGGAGGCGATCCGGTCCCCGGCGTCCTGTACGACACGGCCGACCTGGGCATGCCCAACGAGGAGGTCAAGGTCCCCAAGGTCGAGGGGTTCTTCGTGGACGTGGGGCCCGACCAGCTCGGGAGGGTCGGGGTGGGCGATGCCGTGACGATGGACCGGGGGCTCCGGCGCTCGGGCGACCGGGTGGTGGCCAAGGCGCTCGACGACCGGATCGGCCTGTTCGTGATCGTCGAGGTGCTCCGGCGCCTCCCCCGCGTCACCGCGGAGGTGATCGTGGTCGGCAGCGTGCAGGAGGAGATCGGTCTACGTGGCGCCACGGTGGCCGCGCACCGCATCGCCAAGGACGCGGCCGTCGCGATCGACACGACCCACGCGCGAGACCTCCCCACCGTCGAGGCGTCCAAGGCCATCGCCCGCCTCGGCGGGGGCGTCTCGATCAAGGTCATGGACCGGGGTCAGATCACGAACGCCCGCCTGGTGGCCTTCGCGCGAGGGGTGGCCGAGGGCCGAGGCATCCCGCATCAGCTCGAGGTCGGGCTGCCCGGCGGCACCGACGCCGACGCGATCGAGATCTCGGGCGACGGCACGCCCTCGATCGCGCTGTCGATCCCGTGCCGGTACCCTCACACCGCCTCGGAGACGTGCGACCTCCGCGACGTTCGGGCGACCGTCTCACTGCTCGAGGCGTTCCTGGAGGAGCTCACCCCCGCCGCGCTCGAGCGGGACTGACGCGCCGAGCCGCCTGCCGGCCGAGCTCGCGACGCGTGCCCTCGGGCAGGTGCTCGATCGTTCGCCGGCGCTTGGCTGTCGCCTGCGCCTCCTTCACGTTCCGCTTGGCCGCACGAACCTGCTTGGCCGTCGCCATCGTCATCGCCTCCTCCGGTCGCGGTGACACCCCCGCTCATTCCCGGGGACGGCGGGTTCCACGCATCGCCGTTCGCCCGAACGGGCTACGTCGTGCCGAGGGGCGTAGGCCCTCCGGACCGGATCGGGTCGGGGTGGGGTGAACGTGCTCGCGGCGCGTCAAGTTCCGTGCCGCCGCCCGCCGATGTCTGGCTCGGAACGACCAGAGGAGGTCCCCCGTGCGCATCGCTCGCAGGTCCCTGGTGCTCACCCTCGGCGGGCTGCTGGCGCTGTCGATGGCGCTGCCGGCGTCGGCCAAGCCCGCGCCGGTCACGAAGATCCGGTTCAAGCTCGACGTCCACCACATCACGCTCGGCCAGTCGCTCACCGGAACCGCCACCGTGTGGACCCGCGATGGGCACGCCTGGGTCCCGGTCGAGGCAGCGGTCCTCTCGGTCCGGCTCCACGGGACGGAGGTGGCCACCGTGACCACCGACGCGGACGGCGTGGCACCGATCTCGTACACACCGACCGAGGTCGGCGGCGCGGCGCTGAAGGTCGTGTTCGAGGGCGACGACCTCCACAAGCGGGCGCGCCGGGCTCAAGGGTTCGAGGTGGGCGAGAGCGAGACGCCGGTGACGGCCCCGACGGCCCCGGTGGTGACCGCCACGAGCCCCATCACCGCCACGATCCAGCTGTCCTGGACCGCCCCGGCCGACGGCGGTTCGGCCATCACCGGCTACAACGTCTACCGCAGCAACGTGTCCGGCGGAGAGGGGGCCGTCCCGTACGCGTCGGTGTCCGGGTCCACCACGTCCTTCACGGACGCCGGGCTCACCACCGGCGACACGTGGTACTACACGGTGACCGCGGTCAACGCGTTCGGCGAGAGCGTGTCCTCCGCGGAGGTGTCTGCCACCGTCAGCTGACGCGTCGGACCCTCAGGGCTCGAGCGCCTGGGGGACCGCGCGCAGGTTGGCCTCGGGCGCCTCGGGCGGCACGGAGCATCCCGGTGCCAGGATCAGACCAGCGCCCTCCGCGTCGGCGATCGCCGCGCGCGCCTCGGCGGCCGCGGCCTGGGGATCGCCGCGCACCAACATGCCACGGTGATCGAGCCCGCCCATCACCGCACGGCCGCTGCGTTCGCGGCCCTCGGAGAGCGACGGGTTCCCCGGCTCGTGGACGGACCAGCTCACCGCGTGCGTCTCGAGCTCCGACGCCAGCGCGAAGTGCAGGCGTGGTCCGCACAGGTGCAGGACGTCGAACCACGTGCCGCCGCGGACGGCGTCGAGCACGGTGCGGTCGTGCGGCAGCGGGAGGCGCCGGTACGCGTCCAGCGTGAAGCGATCCGAGGACGCGTAGCCCGAGATCGCGAAGAAGATCCCGGCCGCGCCGGCCTCGACCGACCGGACGGCGAAGTCCGCGAGGGCCCGGGCGATCCGTTCGAGCGCCGGGCCGACCAGCTCGGGATGCTCGCGGAGCTCACGGGCGGCCCGGGGCTTGTCCTCGCCCACCAGGTACCCGGCCACGGTGAGCGGCGAGAACACCGTCTGCAGCACGGGGACGGAGGGACCGAGCGCGTCGACGACCTGCCGGAGCGCCTCCACCTGCTCGTGCAGCGGCGGCGCCGTGGCGTCGACCTGGGGGACCGAGGCCCAGTCGTCGAGGCTCGACACCGCCGCTCGGCGCTGGATCGGCGCGTCCGCCCAGCGGGGCGACGGTTCGTAGGTGCAGCCGAAGGCCTGGGCGAAGCAGCACGCCCTCGGCTGGAGCTTCACGAGGTCCATGCCGAACGTGCGTTGCCGTCCCACCGTCACGTCGGCCAGGTCCCGGGGCGACCACTCCTCCCGGTAGGTGTGGCCCCACCAGCCCCACGGCGGCCGGTCGGGCCGCTCCAGGGCCAGGGCGGCGCGGATCCGCTCGGCCGGCTCCATGGCCCCCGAGTGTAGGGTGGCATCCGTGCGGATGTTCGTGGACGGCGCGGAGCACCAGGTCGCCGTCGACCCGGAGCGGAGCCTGCTGTCCGTGCTGCGCGGGGACCTCGGTCTCACGGGGCCCAAGGAGGGGTGCGGCGAGGGCGTGTGCGGCGCTTGCACCGTCCTGGTGGACGGCCGGCCGGTGCGGGCCTGCGTCTCCCCGGTCGGTGAGGCCGACGGTGCCTCGATCACCACCGCGGAGGGCCTGGCGTGGGGCGGGGCCCTGCACCCCGTGCAGCGCGCGTTCGCCGAGATCGGCGCGATGCAGTGCGGCTACTGCACGCCGGGGATGGTGGTGGCGGCGGCCGCGCTCCTCGGCTCTTCGCCCCATCCCGACCAGGCCGAGATCCAGGACGCCTTGCAGGGCAACGTATGCCGCTGCTGCACGTATCCGAGGATCGTCCGGGCGGTGCGCCGCGCCGCCGAGCTGCTCCGGACCGGCCAGGAGCTCCACCCCGCCCACAACCCGTTGCCCGAGCTCCGACCCGACGAGACCTGGTCGCGACCCCGCCGTCCCTGGGACCTGACCGACCCGGGCGAGCGCGACTGGTTCGAGGTGCTGCCGCGGGGGGTGGTCGTGCTGCTGCCCCGGGGACCGGGCGACGGATGGTTCCCCGACGGCGGGGCGTGGATCCATCTCGGTCCGGACGGCGCCGCGACGGCGTTCACGGGCAAGGTCGACGTCGGCCAGGGCAACCGGACCGCGTTGGCCCTCCGGGTGGCCCGCGAGCTGGGCCTGCAGGTCCAGCGCGTGCGGGTGGTGATGGGCGACACGGACCTCTGCCCGTTCGACCCCGGCACGTTCGGCAGCCGCTCGATGCCCGATGCGGGCGAGACCCTCGCACGGGTCGCGTCGGGCGCTCGGGACGTGCTCCTGCGCCGGGCGGCCGAGCGCTGGGGGGTCCCGCGCTCGGCCCTCCAGGCGCGCGACGGCTGCGTGCGGCGGGCCGACACCGGCGAGGCCCTCGCGTACGGCGAGCTGGTCGGCGGTGGCCGCCGCGTCGAGGTGCTCGAGGAGGAGGCCGAGCCGACCGTCCCGGCCGGCGATCCCGCCGTCGTTCGGCCCGTCCCCACGGCCGAGGCGCTCGAGGCGGTGGTGGGGATCCGGCGGTTCCCCTCCGACGTCGTCCGGCCCGGCATGCTCCACGGCGCGGTCCTGCGGCCCCCGGCCTTCGGGGCCACGCTCCGCACCCTGTCCCTGGAGGGAGCGGCGGCGATGCCGAACGTCACCCTGGTCCACGAAGGTGCGTTCGTGGGCGCGGCGGCACCCGACGAGGCGCTGGCCCGGCGGGCCGTCGGGGCCGTCCGGGCCGAGTGGGACCGCACGCCCCAGCCCGCCGAGGACGAGCTCGAGGCGCACCTCCGCTCGCACCCCGTGGAGGCGCACGGGTGGGAGGGCGCCGTCGACGAGCGGATGGGCGACCCGGACGGCGCGCTCGCCGACGCCGAGGTCACGCTCTCGGCCACGTACACCACCGCCTACCTCGCGCACGTGCCGCTCGAGACCCGCGTGGCCGTGGCCGAGTGGGAGGGACGCCGGGTCACGGTGTGGACCGGCACGCAGCGCCCGTTCGCCGTGCGGCGCGAGCTGGCCGAGGCGCTCGACGTTGTGGAGGAGGACGTCCGCGTGATCGTGCCACCCACCGGCGGCGGCTACGGCGGGAAGCACACCGGCGAGGCGGCGATCGAGGCGGCCAGGCTGGCCAGGGCGGCCGGCCGTCCGGTGAGGGTGCGGTGGAGCCGCGAGGAGGAGTTCACCTGGGCCTACGCGCGCCCGGCGGCCGTGATCGACGTGCGGAGCGGGGCGAGGCGCGATGGGATCCTCACGGCGTGGGTCTTCACCAACGTGAACTCGGGCCCGGCGGGGATCGGGTGCCCCTACGACATCCCGCATCGACGGATCCGGTTCGAGCCGGCGGCGTCGCCGCTCCGGCAGGGCTCGTACCGGGCGCTCGCCGCCACGGCCAACCACTTCGCGCGGGAGTCGCACCTCGACGAGCTGGCCCACGAGCTCGGGGCGGACCCGCTCGAGCTGCGTCTGCGCCACCTGTCCGACGGGCGACTGGCCGCGGTGCTCCGCGCGGCGGCCGAGCACGTCGGGTGGCTGGGCGTGGGCCGGCGCCCCGGCCGCGGCGTGGGCATCGCCGCCGGGATCGAGAAGGAGGGGCGCGTCGCCACGGTGGCCGAGGTCGAGATCGACGCGGCCGGGACGGTCCGGGTCGCGCGTCTGGTCACCGCGTTCGACTGCGGCGCCATCGTCGACCCGGAGAACCTGCGCAACCAGATCGAGGGCGCCACGGTGATGGGTCTGGGGGGCGCGCTGTTCGAGCGGATCCGGTTCGGGAACGGCACGATCGGCAACGCCTGCCTGTCCGCGTACCGGGTCCCGCGGTTCGGGGACGTGCCGCCGATCGACGTGATCCTGCTGGACCGCCCGGACGAGCCGCCCGCCGGGGCCGGCGAGACCCCGCTCGTGGCGGTGGCTCCGGCCATCGCGAACGCGATCTTCGCCGCCACCGGCCGGCGCCTGCGCTCGCTGCCGCTGCTGCCGGACGGGCATCTGCCGTAGCCCCCCAGGGGACCGGCCGTCCCGGTGCCGGGGCTAGGCCCTTCGCCGCTTGTGGGGAGGCGAGCCGGGAGCGACGATGCGCTCAGGGGAGCCGATCGCGGGAGGCACCTCATGGCTCGGAGAGCGCACGACGGCGGCATGGTCCGCGAGATGTTCATCGCGATCCTCGCGCTGGCGTTCGCGGCCGGCGCGGCGTTCATCTCGTACATCGCGTACCTCGGGCTGACCGGTCGCGTCGGGCAGTAGGGTCGCCC
>JBHGAT010000054.1:0-9068 GCA_041946645.1 Candidatus Velamenicoccus archaeovorus
CGGCGTCCACGGCGTCCGAGGAGGCTCCGGTCCCCGCCGAGGCTCCCTCCGCGGAACCGCCGGCGGCCGAGGAGCCGGGCGACGGGACCGACGCCGAGCCAACCGCGACCGAGGCCGAGCCAACCGCGGCCGAGGCCGGAACGGGGGAGCAGGCCGGGAGCTGACGTGGGTGCCGAGCCCGAACGGACCTGCGTGGGCTGCCGCGCTCGCGGGGCCAAGCGTTCCCTGGTCCGGGTCGTGCGGGCTCCGGACGGCTCGGTGGAGATCGACCCGCGAGGGCGGGCCCCGGGGCGTGGCGCGTACCTGCACCGCGATCCGGTGTGCCTGGACGCGGCGCTCCGGCGCGGCGGGCTCGCCCGGGCCCTGCGGACGGGCCTGTCGCCGGAGGAAGCCGTTAGGCTAAGGGCCGGCGTCGAACGGGAAGTGGAGCGGTGAGGGTTCACGAACTCGCGAAAGAGCTGGGCGTCACGAGCAAGGAGCTGCTCGCGGCGCTCGAGGAGATGGGCCTGGGCGGCCGGACCGCGTCCTCGTCGGTGCCCGACGAGGCCGTCCCGCGACTGCGCGCGTCCGGCGGCAAGCCGGTCCCCGCGGCCAAGATCAAGGAGGCGGTCGAGGAGCCCACGCCCAAGCCCAGGCCCAGGCCGGCCAAGCCGAAGACCCAGGCGCCGAAGGCCGAGGAGCCGAAGGCTCCGGCCGCCGGAACCGCGGCTCCTCCGGCGGCGGCGACACCGCCGGCCGCGTCCGCGCCGGCGGCGGGGCCCGCCTCGGTCGACCAGCCGGCCGCGGTGCCCGCGCCCGCGCCCGCGCCGGCCGCCGCCCAGCCGGAGCCGGCCAAGGGGGCGCTGCCGAGCCTCCGTCTGGTCCGCGGGGCCACGGCCCAGGACGTCGCCGAGAAGACGGGGCGGAGCGCCGCCGAGATCGTGAAGATCCTGTTCTCGATGGGCGAGATGGTGACCGCCACGCAGTCGCTGTCCGACGAGGCCCTGGGCCTGGTGGCGGCGGAGCTCGGCTACGAGGCCGACGTCGTCGGGATCGAGGAGGAGGAGCCGCAGGAGGAGCAGGTCGACGAGAGTCGTCTGCTGCCCCGCCCTCCGGTCGTGACCGTGATGGGCCACGTCGACCACGGGAAGACGCTGCTGCTCGACGCGATCCGGCGCACCAACGTGGTCTCCCAGGAGTTCGGCGGGATCACCCAGCACATCGGTGCGTACCAGGTGCACGTGGACGGCCGAGACATCTCGTTCATCGACACGCCCGGCCACGAGGCGTTCACGGCGATGCGCGCCCGCGGCGCCGAGGTCACGGACATCGTCGTGCTCGTGGTGGCCGCCGACGACGGCGTGAAGCCGCAGACCGTCGAGGCGCTCGACCACGCCAAGGCCGCCGGGGTGCCGATCATCGTCGCGGTCAACAAGATCGACAAGCCGGAGGCCGACCCGCAGCGGGTGCGCCAGCAGATGGTCGAGCACGGCATCGTCCCGTCCGAATGGGGCGGCACCTTCGAGTTCGTCGACGTCTCGGCCAAGGCTCGCACCAACCTCGACACGCTCCTCGAGACGATCCTCCTGGTGGCCGACCTGGAGGAGCTGAAGGCCGACCCCGAGGGCCGGGCCAGGGGCACCGTGCTCGAGGCCAACCTGGACAAGGGCCGGGGACCGGTCGCGTCCGTGCTCGTGCAGCGGGGGACGCTCGACGTGGGCGACGCCCTGGTGGCCGGGACCACCTGGGCCAAGATCCGGGCGATGCTCGACGAGAACGGCCGGCCGGTCAAGCAGGCGGGCCCGAGCAAGCCGGTGCAGATCCTCGGCTGGTCGTCCGTCCCCAACGCCGGGGACGAGTTCCGCGAGGTCGAGGACGAACGGGAGGCCCGGCACATCGCGCAGGAGCGCGAGGCCAAGATGCGGGCGGCCGAGCTGGTCACGACCCGCCCGCCGACGCTGCAGGACCTCATGGCCCAGGCTCGCGCGGCTGCCGTCCCCGAGCTCAACCTGATCGTCAAGGCGGACGTCCAGGGCTCGATCGGCGCGCTGCTGGACGCGTTCGCCAAGATCCCCCAGGACGAGGTCCGCGTGAACGTGATCCACAGCGCCCCCGGCGCCATCACCGAGAGCGACATCTCGCTCGCGATGGCCTCTGCGGCCATCGTGGTGGGGTTCAACGTCCGTCCGGTGGCCGGGGCCACGGCGCTGGCGGAGCGCGAGGGCGTCGACGTTCGGCTGTACCGGGTGATCTACGACGCGATCGACGACATCCGTTCCGCCGCCTCCGGCATGCTGAAGCCCGAGGAGCAGGAGACGCAGCTCGGTCGGGCCGAGGTCCGGGCGCTGTTCCGGGTCCCGCGCGTCGGCACCGTGGCCGGTTGCTACGTGCTGCAGGGCACGATCCTCCGCAACGCCCGGGCCCGCGTGGTCCGCGACGGCGTGGTCGCCTACGACGGGCGCATCGGGTCGCTCCGCCGCTTCAAGGAGGACGTGCGCGAGGTGGCCGAGGGCTTCGAGTGCGGCATCGGGATCGAGAATTACAACGACGTGAAGGAGGGCGACGTGATCGAGGCCTACGAGGTCCGCGAGGTCGCCCGCGAGCTGTAGCGCTCCGGCGCGCGGAGGCCGCATGCTCGTCGCGCTGCAACGCTTCGACCTGCGCATCCCCGGCTGCGCGTCGCTCAAGGAGAAGCGCCACGTCGTGAAGACGCTCACCAGCGCACTGCGGTCCAAGTTCAACGTGGCCGTGGCCGAGGTCGATCACCAGGACCTGTGGCAGCGGACCACCCTGGCCGTGTCGGCCGTCGGCAACCAGGGGTACCACCTGAGGAAGGTGATGCACGAGGTCGAGCGGTTCGTCGACCGGTGGATGGAGGTCGAGGTCCTCGCGGCCGAGCTCACCCTGCACGACCCGGAGGACGAGCCGTGACCGAGGGCACCCGCCCCAGCCGGGTCTCCGAGGAGATCCGCGAGATCCTGGCCGAGGAGATCCCCAAGCTCAAGGATCCGCGGATCGGGTTCGTCACGGTGACGCACGTGAAGGTGACGCCCGACCTCAGGCAGGCGCGGGTGTACTACACGGCGCTGGGCGACGACGCCGAGCGCCGAGCCACGTCCGCCGGCTTGCGCTCGGCCCGGGCCTACCTGCGACAGGTGGTCGGCGGCCAGATCCGGATGAAGGTCTTGCCCGAGCTCGGGTTCGAGGAGGACCAGACCCTCGAGGCGGCCGACCGCATCGAGCACCTGCTGAAGGAGCTGCACGATGACGACCGTGGCTGAGGCCATCGAGCGCGCCGCCGGCGTGCTCGCCGGGGCCGAGGAGGTCGCGCTGGCCTGCCACGTCAACCCCGACCCCGACGCGCTCGGGGCGATGCTCGGCCTGTCGAACCACCTGCGAGCGCGCGGGGCCCGTACGATCTGCTCGTTCGGCAACGACCCGTTCGAGGCCCCCCGGTGGCTCGAGCGGCTGCCCGGCCGCGAGGCGCTGGTGCCGCCCGGCCGCTACCCCGAGGCCCCTCCGGTCATGGTCACGTGCGACACCGCATCCCTCGACCGGTTGGGCATGCTGGCCGGGCCCGCCTCCCGCGCGGCCGAGCTCGTGTGGATCGACCACCACGCCAGCAACGACGGGCTCGGCACGATCCCGCTGGTCGATCGCACGGCGTCCTCGACGTGCGAGCTGGTGTACCGGCTGGTCGGTCGGATCGGAGGCGAGGTCTCGGAGGCGGTCGCGGTGTGCCTGTACGCCGGGCTGGTCACCGATACCGGGCGGTTCCAGTACACCGCCACCCGGCCCGAGACCCTTCGGATCGCCGCCGAGCTGCGGGAGCACGACTTCGACCACGCGGCGCTGGCCCAGGCCCTCTACGAGGACAACGGCGCCGCCTACCTCCGGGTGCTCGGTGTCGCCCTTCGGCGACTGGTGCTCGAGCCCGACGCCGACCTCGTGTGGACGTATCTGATGCGGGCCGACCTCCTCGCGCACGGCGTGGAGCCGGCCGAGGCCGACGACCTGATCGATGTGGTCCGGACGGCCCGGGAGGCCGACGTCACCGCCGTCGTGAAGCAGCAGTGGGACGGCCGGTTCAAGGTCAGCCTGCGCTCGCGCGGCGGCCACGACGTGGCGGCCGTCGCCGCCCGGTTCGGCGGCGGCGGTCACCGGCTGGCCGCCGGCTACACGTCGGTGCACGGGCTCGCCCGCACCATGAGCGAGCTCCGGGCGGCGCTGCGGGACGGCGACTCCGGCGGTGCCTGAGCGGCGGGGCCCCGACGGGCTCCTGCTGGTCGACAAGCCCCCCGGCGTGACCTCGCACGACGTCGTGGACGTGGTGCGGCGGACGCTCCGCACGCGCAAGGTTGGCCACGCGGGCACGCTCGACCCGATGGCCACCGGGCTGCTGCTGGTGGGCGTGGGGCGGGCCACGCGCCTGCTGCGGTTCCTCGGCGACCTGCCCAAGACCTACGAGGGCACGGCCCGGCTCGGGGTGGAGACCGACACGCTCGACGCCGAGGGCGCGGTGGTGCGGACGGCCCCGGTGACCGCCCGGCGCGAGGACGTGGAGCGGGCGATGGCCGCCCGGCTCGGCACGTCGATGCAACGGCCGCCCGCCTACTCCGCCGTGAAGGTGGGGGGGCGCAAGCTGTACGAGGCGGCCCGGAGCGGCGAGACGCTCCCGGCGCCGCCCCGCCCGATCCGGGTCGATGCGTTCGAGGTGCTCGCGTTCCGCCCGCCCGACGTGGGCTTCCGCGTGACCTGCTCGGGCGGGACGTACGTGCGCGTGCTCGTGGCCGACGTGGGGGCGGACCTGGGCTGCGGGGCGCACCTCGCCCGGTTGGTGCGGACGGCGATCGGGCCGTTCCGGGTGGAGGACGCCGTTCCCCCCGATCGCGCCGAGGCGCTCCGGCCGCTCGAAGCGACCGTGTCGCACCTGCCGCGGGTCGACCTCGAGGCCGAGGAGGCCCGCGCGGCGGGGCACGGCAGGGTCCTGGGGCCGGCCGGGGTCCAGGGGCCGTACGGTGTGTTCGGGCCGGACGGGCGGCTGATCGCCGTGTACCGCGACGACGGCGCGAAGGCCCGGCCCGAGGTGGTCTTGGCCGCCGGCTGACGGGTCGCCCCGCGCCTGGGGGGCGCTGCTAGGCTGCGGCGATGCGGACCTCGCAGGGCGGCGTCGTCGCGGGAAAGGCCCGGGGCGGTGCGCTCCGCCGGCGCCGGACCAAGCTCGCCGTCCAGATCGCCCTGTCGGTCGCGCTGGTCGCGGGGATCTTCGCCTATGCGATCCCCAAGTTGGCCGACTACTCACAGGTGTGGGACGCGATCACCCGGATGACGTGGCTGGAGCTCGCGTCGCTCGTGGCGGTCACGACCTTCAACCTGCTCACCTACTGGTGGCAGAACATGGCCTCGATCCCGGGGCTGGGGCTGTGGCAGGCCGCGGTGAACAACCAGACCACCACCTCGGTGGCCGACACGATCCCCGGCGGCGGCTACCTCGCGGTGGGCCTGGGGTACGCGATCTACCGGTCATGGGGGTTCCCCGGGTCCGCGATCGCGCTGTCCGTGGCCGTCACCGGCATCTGGAACGTCTTCATGAAGCTCGGGCTGCCGGTGGTCGCGCTGGCGATCCTGGCGGTCGAGGGACAGGCGAGCGGCGGGCTGGTGGCCGGCGCCCTGGTGGGCGTGGTGGTGCTTGTGGTGGCGGTGGCGCTGTTCGCGCTGGTGCTGTGGAGGAAGGCCTTCGCCCGGCGGATCGGGGACGCCCTGGGCCGCGCGCTCTCGCTGGCGCGGCGGCTGGTCCGCAAGCCGGCCGTCTCGGACCTCGGCGAGGTGGCCGTCCGGTTCCGCCGCCGGACGATCGACCTGGTGGCCGGCCGATGGGTGCTCCTCACCCTCACCACCGTGGTGAGCCATCTCGCGCTGTACCTCGTGCTGCTTTTGGCCCTGCGCCACGTCGGCGTCTCGGAGCGCGAGATCGGCTGGGCGCAGGTGCTCGGCGTGTTCGCGTTCGGGCGCTTGGTCACGGCGCTGCCGCTCACCCCCGGTGGTCTGGGCGTGGTCGAGCTCAGCTACATCGGCGGCCTGATCCTGGCCGGGCGGGAGCACGCGGACGTGCCCCCGGAGGTGTTCCGGGCGCAGGTCGCCGCGGCCGTCCTGGTGTTCCGCGCGCTCACGTACGGGATCCAGATCCCGATCGGCGGCGCGACCTACGTGATCTGGCGCCTGATGGGCAGCTGGCGCCGGCCGACGCCCGAGGAGCCCGGAACGGTCACGGCGGTCCCGACGGCGACGCGCTGACCGGTGGGACGACCTCCGCCGGCGGCCCGCCGGGAGGCCAGCGCCGCAGGGCGTGGTGGCGGACCTCGGTGACGAGCGCGGCCGCGCCCAGGGCCACCCCCGTCCCGAGCAGCACCCCGGTCACCACGTCCGAGAGCCAGTGGGCGTTCAGGTACACGCGAGACAGGGCCATGAGCGTGGCGAACGCCACCGCCGCGGCCTCCCACGTGCGGCGCCGCCCCCCCGCAGGCAGCAGCACCAGCACCAGCGCGACGGCGGTGGCCGCCGCCGCCACCGCGTGACCCGAGGGGAACGAGGAGCCGCTGGTGGCCACGAGGGCGGCGGGGGGGCGCCCCCGGTGGAAGAAGGCCTTGGCCGCGGACAGGACGACCTCGGCCGCCACCCACGTGAGCACCCACGTGGCGAAGGCTCGCCACCGCCGCCGGATGGCCAGCCACAGGGCGATGACGCCGCGTAGCGGGATCGTCACGACGCCGCCGCCGATCACGTTCAGGGCGCGAGCGATCCCCGACAGCACGACGCCGCGGACGTCGTCCATGGCCCGGTACACGACCTCGTCCCACCGGCCGATGAAGGGGACGGTCGTGCCCGGCGCCTCGATCGGGGGGTGCCGGCCCACGGCGACGAAGAGCGCCGCCATCGCCGCCAGCAGGACCAGCGCGTGGACGAACGTCCGCCGATGGTTCTTGAGCACGGGGCCGACAGCCTACCCCGGAGCGGTGGCCCGCCACCGTTCCTTGCGTTCGATACCCTGCGCGCCATGGAGGTGCGGCGAGGGCTCGGGACGCTGCCGATCGAGGATGGACCCACGGTCGTCACGGTGGGGTTCTTCGACGGCGTCCACCTCGGCCACCGGGCGGTGATCGGCCGCACCGTGGAGGCCGCCCGGGAGCGGGGGGCCCGGGCCGCGGCCGTGACGTTCGACCGGCACCCCCGGGAGATCCTCACCCCCGGCCGGGAGCCGCGGCTGCTCACCACCCTCGAGCGCAAGATCGCCCTGATCGGCTCGGTCGGCGTGGACGTGCTGCTGGTGCTGGAGTTCACCCAGGCCTTCTCGCAGATGCCGGCGGAGGCGTTCGTCCGGGAGGTCCTGGTGGAGGGTCTCCACGCCGTGCACGTGGCGGTGGGGGGGGACTTCACCTTCGGTCACCGAGCCGCCGGCACCCTCCAGACCCTGCGCGAGCTCGGCCCCCCGCTCGGCTTCACGGCGGAGGAGGTCCCGCCCTTCGAGCTCGACGGGCGGCGGGTCTCGTCGTCCTCGATCCGAGAGGCGCTCGCCGCCGGCGACCTGAGCTGGCCGGCCCGGGCCCTGGGGCGTCGCTACGCGGTGGAGGGCGTCGTGGTGAGCGGGGCCGGGCGCGGGCACGACCTCGGGTTCCCCACCGCCAACCTCGAGACGTCGCCCCGGCTCCTCCTGCCCGCCACCGGGATCTACGCGGGCCGGGCGGCGGGCCGAGAGGGAGACCACGTGGCGGCCGTGAGCGTCGGCACCAACCCCACGTTCGGGGTCGAGCCGCTCCACGTGGAGGCGTTCCTGCTGGACTTCGAGGGTGACCTCCGCGACCGGCCCCTGACGGTCGAGTTCTGGGCCCGGCTCCGCGACGAGGAGCGGTTCGGCTCGGCGGACGAGCTCGTCCGGGCCATGGAGGAGGACGTGCGCCGGACCCGCCGGATCGTGCCCCCGGTGGAGCGGTAGGGTCGCACGGCCGTGGGAGGATAGGCGCGTGGCGCCCGAGCATCGCCGCCGCTCGCGGATCCCCTTCGCCCCCGTGCTGGTCGTGCTCGTCCTGCTCGTGGTGGGCGCGGTGGCCTGGCGGGCCACGGCCCGCGGCGACGCGGGCTCGGATGCCGTGGCGATCCCCCGCCCCGGGGGCCGCTCGAGCGCGCCCCCGAGCCTCGCTCCGCCCTCGCCGTCCCCGAGCCCGGCCCCGCACCGGGCGACGCTGGTGATCCACGGCACCGGCGACGTGAGCCTGGATCCGAGCTACATCCCGGCGTTCGGCTCGCGGGGCTACGGCTGGGCCTGGTCGGGGCTGGGCGGTCTGTTCCGGCACGACGACCTGACCGTGGTGAACCTGGAGTGCCCGGCGACGACCGTGCGTGAGCCGATCGACAAGGAGTTCGTCTTCCGATGCGACCCGGCCGCCCTGCCGTCGGCGCGGCGGTCCGGCGTGGACGTGGCCAACCAGTCCAACAACCACGCGTTCGACCAGGGGCCGGACGGCCTGCTCGACTCGCTGCGACGCATCCGCCGAGCGGGGATCGTGCCGGTGGGGGCGGGCATCGATCAGGCGCAGGCCCTGCGCGCGGCGGTCGTCGAGCGGAGCGGCTGGCGGATCGCGGTGGTGGGGATCGACGAGGTGATCGACCCCGAGTACCAGGTGGCCGGCCCGGACACGCCGGGGACGGCCGCCGGTCACGACTTCCCGCTGGCCCTCCGGGCGATCCGCGAGGCCGCCGCCCGCGCGGACCTCGTGGTCGTGATGATCCACTGGGGCGTGGAGCTCGACACGCAGCCCCGGAGCTCTCAGGTCGAGGAGGCCCGCCGGATGATCGACACGGGGGCCGACGTGATCTTCGGCGGCCACTCCCATCGGCTCCAGCCGCTGCGGTTCTACCGGGGCCGCCCGATCTTCTACAGCCTGGGCAACTTCGTGTGGCCGAGCTTCTCGACCGAGGGCTCCACGACCGGGGTGGCCGAGGTCACCGTGCGCCCCACGGGCCGGATCACCGCCCGGCTGATCCCCGCGACGATCGTCTCCGACGGGCATCCCGTCCTGCAGGCCGGCTGAGCC